>CADBDO010000058.1 GCA_902793515.1 uncultured Erysipelotrichaceae bacterium
ACGTTGCGACAACCTAGGAGGATTATTCTATGAATAATAAAAAAGCAGTAGTCCGCCTCTTCTTCACACTTGATGACAACTACATACCATTTCTATCGACAACACTAGCGAGCATCGTCGAGCATGCCTCGCAGGAATATAAATACCACATCACCATCATCCACGATGGCTTATCTCTTGAAAGCAAGAAAACGATCAAGGCTTTCCAGAAAGACAACATCGTGATCTCTTTCTTCAACGTCTCCGTCAAGGTCAACTCTTTGGCGGTCAGGCTCGACGTCCGCGATTACTACACGATCACGACTTATTACCGTCTATTCTTACCAGATCTCTTCCCAACCATAAGCAAAGGCTTATACCTCGACAGCGACATCGTTCTTTGCGATGACGTCGCCAAACTCTATTTCACCGACCTTGGTGACAATCTCGTCGGTGCGATTCCTGACGCTTCGGTTCAGCTCTTCCCAGAGTTCTCTAACTACGTTGAGAAGGTCTTAGACGTCGATCATCCGAAGTATTTCAACGCCGGCGTCCTTCTCATGAACTTCAAGGCCCTTAGGTCCTTTGGCTTAGAAAGACGTTTCCTCGCCCTTATCAAGAAAGTCACCTTCAAAGTCGCTCAGGATCAGGACGTCTTGAATTACCTTTGCAAAGACAGAGTCACCTATATCGACAAGAGATGGAACGTCATGCCGCTAGGGGAAGAAGTCCCTGACCCATACCTCATTCATTACAACCTGATGTTCAAGCCATGGAACCTCAAGAACATCATGTATGAGGACCGTTTCTTCAAATACGCCGAAATCGCCGGTGTTAAGGACAAGATCCTCAAAAACCGCGAACTCATCCCTCAGGATGTCGTCGACAAAATCCTCAAGAGCGTCGACGGCGTCAAAGCTTTCTGCAACCAAGAAGCCGAGAAAGCCGACGAATACCACGAGAAGCTTGGCGATGGCAAAAAGAAGTGGACCCCATACCAGACCATCGAACAAAGAATCAGGAAAGGCGAGCAGATCGCCCCAACCCTCAGCAAAGAGAGGCAAGAGATCCTCAACAAGATCGATCAGCTTGAAAGAGAGGGCCGTTTCGACGTCGATGTTGAGAACGACCCGCCATTCACCCACCTCATGCCAGGGGATGTCGACTACTTACGCAAGAAGTGGTCGAGCAAGCTCAAGACCTTCTGGGCGAATTACTATTCCAACCTCTATTTCAAACACCAGATCAAGAAAGGCCGCATCATCCTTGATGGCGTCACCGGCCTTCAGAACCTCAGAAGCGTCAAGAAAGGCGCGGTCATCACCGCCAACCATTTCTCGCCATTTGACAGCATCCCGATCCATCTCATCTGCAAGAAATACGCGAGAAACAAGAAGCTTTTCAAGATCATCAGAGAAGGCAACTACACGATGCCTGGCCTCTATGGTTTCTTCCTTAGAAACTGCTACACGATGCCTCTTGCCACGAACCCAACCGTCCTTAGGGAATTCCTTAAATCGGTCGACACCGTCTTAACAAAAGGCAATCTCCTTCTCATCTACCCAGAGCAGTCGATGTGGTGGAACTACCGCAAACCAAAACCTCTTAAGAAAGGCGCTTTCGTCTTCGCGGCGAAGAATAACGTCCCAATCATCCCAACCTTCATCACCATGCGTGATACCGACAAGGTCGATGATAGTGGCGCCTTCATCCAAGCCTATACCCTCCATATCCTTGAGCCTATCTATCCTGATGTCTTCCTCAGCCAAGCTGAGAACGTCATGATGATGATGAAGGCCAATGAGGAAGCCTGGAAAGACGTCTACGAGAGAACCTACGGCACGAAACTCACCTACATAACCGGGAAATAAGATGCTTCTATATTCGATCATCATCCTCATCTGTTCGGCGATAACCATCACGCTTAACATCTTCCTTAACCCGCAGTTCCAAGATATGCCTTGGCTCTACGCGGTTTTGGTCCTCGCTTTCGTCGTTGGCGCGGTCCTTATCGATGGCATAGTCGCCCTCATCATCAGGAAACTCCCTGAGAAGTGGTTCCAAGAAGACAAAGGCATCTTCAAAACGAGCGATGCCGAGATGAAGTTCTACCGTTTCCTCAAAGTCCAGAAGTGGAAGAACCACGTCCCTGAGCTTGGCTCGTTCACCGGCTTCCATAAGAACAAGGTGGCTAGCCCCTTCGATAACGAATACATCGGTCGCTTCATCTTGGAAGCAAGGTATGGCGTCGCCATCCACGTTTGGAGCGTACCTGCCTCATTCCTCTTGATCCTCTGCGACTTTGGAATGTATTCGGGAAGCTCTAACATTTGGCTCACGATCGCTTTGCCTGTCGCGGTGATCAACGCCATCTTGATCGTCCTTCCTGCCTTCGTCCTCAAGTTCAATCTTCCTAGGCTCATCGCCATCTACAACAACAACGTCATCCTCGAAAAGCGCAAAGAAGAGGAACAGAAATAGAAAAATCCGCTGCAAAAAGCGGGTTTTTTCTTTATGTAACCGCTATTATGTTTGAATTGAAAAAGTAGGACATATAATCAAATTGATATAAATGGAGATATCAAAAATGAAACCTATCAAAGAAGGAAAAGTCAGAGAGATCTACGATAACGGCGATACCCTTATCATGGTCGCGACTGACCGCATCAGCTGTTTTGACGTCATCTTACATAACGTCGTCACGGGCAAAGGCAAGGTCTTAACCCAAATCTCAAAATTCTGGTTTGATTACACAAAAGACATCTGCAAGAACCACATGGTCAGCTGCGATGTCAAAGACATGCCTGAATTCTTCCAAAACGAACAATACGAAGGAAGAACGATGATGTGCAAAAAGCTCACCATGCTCCCTATCGAATGCATCGTCCGTGGCTATATCACCGGAAGCGGTTGGGCCAGCTATCAGAAAAACGGCACGGTCTGCGGCATCACCCTTCCAAAAGGTTTAGTGGAATCCGATAAGCTTCCTGAACCGATCTACACCCCATCCACCAAAGCGGAGATCGGCGATCACGACGAGAACATCTCCTTCGAAAGATCGGTTGAGGTCCTTGAAAAGGAATTCCCAGGCAAAGGCCTTGAATATGCGACCAAATTAAAGGAATACACCATCGCCCTATATAAGAAATGCGCTGATTACGCCCTCACCAAAGGCATCATCATCGCCGACACCAAATTCGAATTCGGCCTTGATGAGAATGGGGAAGTCGTCGTCGCTGATGAGATGCTCACCCCAGATTCATCGAGATTCTGGCCTCTTGAAGGATACGAAAGAGGAAAGAGCCAGCCATCCTTCGATAAGCAATTCGCCAGAGATTGGCTTAAGTCCCACGATCATGACTGGACCCTTCCAGAAGAGGTCGTCGAAAAGACCATCGCTAAATATCTCCAGGGTTACGAACTCTTAACCGGCAAGCCTCTTAAATAACAAAACCGCAAATTAAAAGACCCGTATGAATACGGGCCTTTTTTATTATTTATTCTCTGCCATCCCAGCAGTAGGTGCAGATCTTTTCGGGATCCATCTCGACGGCTTCTTTGAGATCATCGAGTCTCATGTAGCCAAGGGATGTGAAGTTGAGCTTTTTGCGAATGCACTCGACCATGTTGGCGTATTCTTTGCTATCTGGGTTGAGATACTTCTTGATCGTTTCTGGCTCAACGTTTCCTTCAATTTCCATGATGGCGCGTCTTGCAATAAGGTCCATATCGCTAGTCGAAACGGAGAAGTTGAGGTATTTGCAGCCATAAAGGATTGGAGGGCAGGAGGAACGGACATGAACCTCAGCGGCGCCAGACTTATAAAGGAATTCCGTCGTCTCTCTCATCTGGGTGCCTCTGACGATTGAGTCATCGATGAGAAGAAGCTTCTTGCCTTCGATCAAATCGTGGATCGGGATGAGCTTCATGTGGGCGATGAGGTTGCGTTTGGTCTGCATCGTCGGCATGAAGGAACGAGGCCAAGTAGGGGTGTATTTGACAAATGGTCTTTGGAATGGGATTCCTGAGGCGTTTGAGTAGCCAATTGCGGCTCCAAGGCCGGAATCAGGGACGCCGGCAACGGAATCAGGTTTGACGTTATCGCGTTTCGCGATGAATTCGCCGCACTTGCACCTGAGTTTCTCGACCGAGAGTCCTTCGTAGACGGTTGACGGGTAGCCATAGTAGATCCAAAGGAAGGTGCAGATTCGCATCTTGTTCCCTGACTCAACCAAGGTCCTAAGGCCTGTCTCAGCATTGATGACGGCGATTTCGCCTGGGCCGAGATTCTTATAAGGCGTGTATCCTAAATTAAGGAAGGCGAATGATTCAAATGAAGCGCAATATGCGCCATCTTTTTTGCCGATGACGATAGGGGTCCTGCCATATTTGTCTCTTGAGCAGTAGATGCCCTTTTCGTTAAGAAGGAGGACGGTCATTGAGCCTTCAATGACTTCTTGGACATATTGCAAGCCTTCGATGAGGTTTTTCTTTTGGTTGATGATGCTAGCGACAAGCTCGGTGTTATTGATGTCGCCGGTTGAGGTTTCAAGGAAGTGGGCGTTATTGCTAAGGAATTTCTCTTCGAGCTCTTTGGCGTTGTTGATTTTGCCAACGCAGGTGATGGCGTAAGTGCCGTGGTTCGATCTCACGACGAGAGGCTGGGAATCGAAATCGGAAATGCATCCGATGCCCATGTTGCCTTTCATCTCCATGGCTTCTTTCTCGAATTTGGTTCTGAAAGGGGAGTTCTCGATCTTGTGGATCGCCTTGCTGATTTTGCCATCCTTCCAAACGGCCAAACCGCCTCTTCTCGTGCCTAAATGTGAGTGGTAGTCGACACCGTAGAAAAGATCAAATACGCAATCGCTTTTGCTGACAACTCCGAAAAATCCGCCCATAGATATTCCTTCTTATGTTGTGCTCTTCGCACTTTCTCATTTTATAGGGAGGCAAAAGAGGGGTTAAAGATAAAAGCGCTTTCATCTAAAAAATATTTTTTTCAGGTTTTCGAGAGGGTGTTTCTTAGACTATCATTTATACGACAAAAGCCCCAAAAGAGCGGAAAAAGGAGCCTATCATGAAAGCTATCATCTCAGTCGTTGGCAAAGATACAGTCGGTATTTTAGCCGCTGTCGCAACCAAGTGCGCAGAATACAAAGTCAACATCCAAGACGTCAACCAAACCATCATCGATGAGCTCTTCACAATGTACATGGTCGTTAATCTCGATAACCTGACCATCGAATTCACTTCCTTCGTCGATGAGATTCACAAAGTCGGCGAGGAAAAGAATCTCAAAATCGAATGCATGCATGAAGACATCTTTAACCTCATGCACAAAATCTAATTAGGTAAGAACAATGATCAACAATAGAGACGAGATTATTGAGACCATACGCATGATCGAGGAAGAGAACCTCGACGTGAGAACCATCACGATGGGCATTTCGCTAGTCGACTGCATCGATAACGATATCCATAAGTCATGCGAGAAGGTCTACAACAAAATCTATAGATATGCGAAAGACCTCGTCAAAGTCGGAAACGAGATCTCCAAAAAATACGGTATCCCGATCGTTAACAAACGTGTTTCGGTCACCCCGATCTCCATCCTTGTCGGCGTATCCGGGGGAGACCCTGTCCTATACGCGAAAACCTTAGATAAAGTTGCAAAAGATATCGGTATCGATTTCATTGGCG
>CADBDO010000059.1 GCA_902793515.1 uncultured Erysipelotrichaceae bacterium
GCGAAAAGCTAGTATCAAGAAGCGCTTATAAAGGACTGCGAAAAAGCGCTAGCAACTCCTCTATAGAGGTAAGTGCTCGTCCTTAGCCGGGGCCCACCCCTGGAGCGATGCTAGAGGAACGGACAGAATAGAGCCTTCCACTTGGTGGGAGGCTTTTTACTCGAAAGGATATTTATGGAAAAGATATTATTCACAAGCGAATCCGTCAGCGAAGGACACCCTGACAAAGTCTGTGACCAGATCTCTGACGCGATTCTTGACGCTACTCTCGCCGGCGACCCAGATTCACACGTTGCCTGTGAGGTTTTCGCAACCACCGAATTCATCCTCATCGGAGGCGAAATCACCAGCAAAACCCACCCGGATTATGAAAAAATCGCGAGAAAAGTCCTCCGCGATATCGGTTACACTTCCGCGGAAAAAGGCATTGGCTGCGATACTTGCAAGATCGAAGTAAAAGTTCAAGAACAGTCCCCAGACATCAATATGGGCGTCTCCCGCGGCTCCCTTCTTGAGATGGGCGCTGGCGACCAAGGAATGATGTTCGGATATGCCTCAAACGAGAGCAAGAACTACATGCCTCTTCCTATTTCTATCGCGCACGCGTTAGTCAAAAAGGCGAGTGAGCTTAGAAAGGACGGTTCCTTCGCCCACGCTAGACCAGACATGAAGTCTCAGGTCACCATCGATTACACCGACCACGGCCATCCACGCATCGACACCGTTTTGATGTCCATCCAGAACGACCCAGAGACCGATATGAAAGCCTTCCGTGAATTCGTTTCCGAGAAGATCATGAAGGAAGTCGCTAGAGAGTTCGGTCTCAATGATGACTTCAATATCCTCATCAACCCAACTGGCAGATTCGTCATCGGAGGTCCTGCTGGGGACACTGGTCTCACTGGCAGAAAGATCATCGTCGACACTTATGGAGGAAGCGCCCACCACGGAGGCGGAGCTTTCTCTGGCAAAGACCCAAGTAAGGTTGATAGAAGCGCCTGCTATTACGCCAGATACATCGCCAAGAACCTTGTTGCCGCTGGAGCTGCTGACAGAATGGAAGTCCAGCTTGCCTATGCGATTGGCATCCCTGAGCCTGTCTCCATCAATATCTCAACCTTCAAGACCAGCCGTTACACAGATGACGTCATCCTTGAGGCCATTAAGAAGTTCTTCGATGCGAGACCTGGCGCGATCATCCAAAAGTTCTCCCTCAACAAACCTAAGTTCAAATACCTTGATACAACCGTTTACGGTGCCTTCGGTAGAGATGAGCTCAATCTCCCATGGGAAGAACTCGATAAGGTTCAAGAACTTAAGGAATTCTTCGCTAAACACACCAAATAAACCCCCATTTAGTGAACAAATACCTAGCCCCTTAGATAAACTGAGGGGTTTTTTAAATGCCATTAAATTTACATTTCTGAAATAGGAACGATGAGAGGCTTTATCAAGAGCATAAGTATTTATCTTTTTGGCGATTCTAAATACAATATAGGTAAAGAAGGATATTTATCCTGGAGGTACATAGGGTATGAAATACCAAATCGTCGGAAAGAACACTACAATCACCGATTCTATTCGTGCTGCCATCGAGAAAAAGCTCAGCAGAATGGACAAGTACTTTGTGGATGGAGACAACGTCCTTTGCCGTGCTGTTGTCGTTACCTACAAAGTTGGAGCCAAGGTCGAAATTACGATCTTCACCAAAGAGATGGACTTCAGAACTGAGGTCCGCGCTAACGACTTCTATGACTCAGTTGATACTGCCATTGACAAGTTAGAAGACCAAATGAGAAGACTCAAAACTCGCTTTGGCAAAAAGAAATCCGGAATCTCTCTCGGACGCTCAATTGCCTTCGAAAATTTCCAGGCTGAAGAGGAAGCCGATGAGAAAGATGAGGTTGTTAGAACCAAGTCAATCTACCTTGATCCAATGACCTTAGATGACGCTGTCACCAGAATGGAAGCGCTTGGACATTCCTTCTTCGTCTATCTCGATGAAGAAGATAACGAAATCTCCGTTGCCTATAAGCGTTTAGATGGCGGATATGGCGTCATCCAGGTTGAAAATAAGTTAAAAGACTAATCAGCAAAAGTTAAGGGCCCATCGGGCTCTTTTCTTTTTGTCTTTTTAAAATTAGGAAACAAAATAAAGAAGTTGCCTAACCGAATAGAAGAATTATAATTGTTGTATGAGAAAAACGCTGACCAAAAAGATCATCAAAGGTAAGGAGTATTTCTATCTCGTTTTCCGCAAGAACGGGGTCCTCAAGAGCCAGTACATTGGCGGAGCTTCCTCGATGAAATATAAGAAGTACCTTTTCAAACTCACAGCGGAATCTGGCTCATACGGCATCGATAAGGCAAGGCACAAAAACTTCTCAAAAGGAGCGCCTATCGTTTATGTCGAAAATGGCTTTTTGGTTGACGAATATAAAAACGGCACGAAAGAGTATCTCAATAGCAAACTCCAGGTCGTGAAAGTGGTGGCGAAACATGATTGAAGAACAACCTCAATTAATCGTCATAGCAGGGGTACCTGGCAGCGGTCGTTCCACGTTTGCTAAATGCTATAAGAACGCCTTCATCCATTCCCTCCCTTTGATGTCCTTCAAAGAGGGTCTAAGCAGTGGAGAGTCTTTCTCAACCATCCTCACACTCGCCGCACCTGAGGATATGGTTAATCTCCAGAAGGCGCATCGCCGTGGTTATCGAATCACGATCTATTACATGTTCACCGGTAGGCTCCTCTCAATGCTCAGGGCGAGATACCGCCAAATAGCAGAAGGAGTCCCATTCAGCGAATCATCATTCAAAAAGAACTACGCCGCCTCATACAAAGGACTAATTTCCACCTTCCAAAGATGCGAGATCGTCTTCTTCATCCGCAACCAAAAGGAATTTGAGTTCTTAGCCGCTTACGACCCAAAGAAAACCTCTCTTGAGGTCTTCTCCAAGGCCCTAAAAGTGGTGAAAACATCAGTTGACGCCATAAAATAAGCATTTCTCTTTGTTATTAACAAAAGGTTAGTTTAGAATAATGCAACATGAAGTCTGTGAAACTAATTGCAACTGACTTGGATGGAACCCTTTTCTATCCTAAAAAACGTTCTCATATGGTCACCAAAGAGAACCGCGCTTTCATCCACCGTTTTGTCGGTGATGGAGGACGCATTCTTTTAGTTACCGGAAGAAACGCCTATTTCGGGGAAAAAGTCGGTTCCAAGATCGGACACCCTTTCGATTACATCGCCTGCAACGGTTCCCTCGTTGTTTCCGGTGGCAAACGAATCTTTGAGAAAGGCATTCCGAACGAAGAAGCGAGAAAAATCGTCGCCGATCTTCAAAACGACCACGAAGCGAAACTCATCTTCCTCTTCACCAAAGACCATAATATGGTCTGCCAGAGGAAAGAGATCGCCAAATGGGTGAAGATGGGCTATTCGATCTACCGCATCTTCGAAGGTACATACCGCGAACCATATTTCAAAGACGACGAGCTCTTCGAAAAGGAACTCGAAAGCGGCATGATCTACAAGATCCTGATGTTCCCGGGCTTCGGTAAAAAGAGCATCCCATTCTCTTTCGAATTAGCCAAGAAGCTTCAGCCTATGTACCCTGACCTCAACATAGTTGCCTCTGAGCAAGCTATTGAGATTACAGCCCAAGGCTGCACCAAGAGAGAGGGGCTTTCGTTTTATCTTGATTATAATCAAATCAATGTGGATAATGTTTTAGTCGTCGGCGATTCTGGCAATGATATTTCTATGTTCCAAGCTTTCCCTGGAAGAAGCTTCTGCATGGATCACAGTCTCGAAGACGTTAAGCAACACGCTTCGTTTGTGATCAAGCGTTTCAGTGATATCGAGAATTACGTCTACCCATCTGCGGAGACTACCGCTGAAACAAACGATTAAAAGGAAGGCATTTACACATGAATCAACCAACACAAGTAATCGCAACACTCGAACACTACAAAGTAGCGATTCGCGACACCCTTGAGTACACACTCAACAAGGAACACTACGACCTCAACGCTTTCAAAGAGAAAAAGAGAAGCGTTCTTATTGAGGTTGAACAGCCAACTCCACTTAAGAGCATCATCAATGCTTCCGGTGAGAATGGCGAAAAACTCGAGAAGATGATCCGTGACTTCTACGATGATGTCTACGGTGATGAGAGCACCATCCTCAAGGCGGCCGATGACGGCCTCCGTGTTGACCATGCTCAGCACATCGCCATCTTCAAAGGCGTCGTCCCGATCCACGAGAACATCGAAGCCATGGTTTCTGGCATCATCCGTGACGCCAAAGGCAAAGGCATCGATGTCAGCCAGGCCGAAGCCGCTGACTTAGCCGAAGAAAGACTCTACAGAGGCGTCTGCTACCTCACCATGGTCGGACAGCTCGTCAGACTCTTCAACGACTACAACGTCGCCCGTCGCGAAGCGAAAGGCGAAGAAAGCCCGGCCAGCAAATTCATCGGCAACGATATCAGTGAGGTCATCACTCTCATCAACACCGTCCGTGCCAACAACCGTCTTACCGACGAGAGATACATGGGTGTCCAAGACAAAGTCTTCGCCCTTGTCGAATACATGACCGGACGTCGCGATCTCCCAACTGGCAAAGGATTCCCAGAGGTCATCAGAGAGACTGAAGATTCCATCAATGGCTTCATCCGTGAGGTTGAACCACTCTGGAAGCAGACCTACGACCCACTCATCAGAGAACTCGTTGAAATTGCCAGAGCCCAGCAGAACAAAGCTGAGCAACCAGCTGAAGCTGCTCCAGCCGATCAGGGCGAGCCAGTTGAACTCGACCCAAAGACCGGTCTCCCAAAATAAACTAGGTTTACGATTATGAATGATATGACTCCAACCAAAATTGAAGATGTTTCTAAGAACAAGATTTCCAAAGGCGAAAAGGTTTTCATCGTTCTCGATGGGATTCTCGCTCTTGGCGGTCTGGTGATGATCGTCCTTGGCTTCATCGCCGATTTCTATCCTGGCAAACCAGAGGACAACTGGACTGGGCAAGCAGCCTTCCAAAACGCCATGCATCTTTCCTATAGATGGTTCGGTGTCATTCTCATCTTAGTGGCCGCCCTCATCGCCGCCATCGCTCTTAACGGCTTCGCCCGCAAGAACGATACCGACAACGAGAGAGCCCTCCGCCGTGCCCAGCGTCTTAAGATCATCTCCGAATCCGAGAAGGTCACCGCTGAGCAAGAAGCCGCCGCTCTCGCCGCCAAAGAAGAAGCGAAAGCAGTGGAAGCCTCTGACCCTTGCGAACATTGCGAGAAAGCCCAAAAGGCTGAAGAACCAAAAGCCGAAGAGCCAAAGGCCGAGGAACCAAAGCCAGAAGAGCCAAAAGCTGAATAAACTAAAAATCATCAGCAAAACCCCCATGAATCACTCGTGGGGGTTTTTCATTGAAATGGTGTATTATCTAAGAGTCGATATATGAAGAAGAGCGAATACCTCAAAAAACTAGAAGAAGAATATAACCAGAAGCAAAAAGCTTGGAAGGACCATATTCGCGAGGAGCCTAGCAAGTTCAAAAGATTCTGGAAGTGGGTGTGGTATCTCATCGCCTTCCCTTTCGTTTGGCTTTTCTATAACGTCAGGGATTGGAGAAGCGC
>CADBDO010000060.1 GCA_902793515.1 uncultured Erysipelotrichaceae bacterium
TAATCGATGCCGCTTGGAGTGTATAAGTCTTTGACTTTGATGTTACTCACCGATGTATCCTCCTTTTTTGATCATGGATTTGATGGTATCGATGTAACGCTGATTCATTTCTTTGTCGTCGCTCTCAAGCATGATTCTGACGACTGGCTCGGTTCCGCTTTCTCTAAGAAGAATTCTTCCTTTGCCTTTCATCTCTTTGTTGATCTTCTCAACCTTCTCAACGATGTCTTTGTCGTTAAGGACGGCTTTCTTGTCGATGACGCGAACGTTCTCAAGCTGCTGAGGATATTCGTGGACTGGAGCGCTTAAGGTCTTGAGCGACTTCTTGGTATCAAGCATCTCTTCGGTTAATTTGAGAGCGGTCAAGATGCCATCACCTGTATTCTGGTATTTCCTGATGATGATGTGGCCGGATTGTTCTCCTCCGATCCAGTAATCGTTCTTCATCATCTCCTCATAGACGTATTTGTCCCCTACTGCGGTCTGAACGGTTTTCATGCCGGCTTCTTCGAGGGCTTTGACGAATCCGCTGTTGGACATGATCGTGGAAACAACGGTGTCGTTCTTAAGGGTTCTATGTCTCTTGAGCCTCGAGCCAAGGATATACATGATCTTATCGCCATCGATGACTTCGCCAGTCTCATCGACCGCTAAGCATCTATCGGCATCGCCATCGAAAGCGAATCCGACATCGTATTTTCCTTCTCTAACGAGCTCTTGTAGTTTCTCAATATGGGTGGAACCGCAGGCTCTGTTGGTATTAAGGCCATTTGGCTCATCGCCGATGACGGTGATATCGGCGCCTAAGGTCTTGAAGACCTGAGGGGCGATGGCCCAAGAAGCTCCATTAGCGCAATCAAGGGCGATCCTAAGGCTTCTGAAGGAAGTTGGGATGGTTGAGATAAGATAGCCGGTGTATCTGGCTCTTCCTTCTTCGAAGTCGATGACTTTGCCGATGTTCTCTCTTTCGGCATAAGGAAGGTCAGTGACATCAGGAAGTCCAAGCTTGTCGAACTTCTTGTCGATATAGCATTCGATGAGATGGGCAACGGAGTCCTCAAGCTTTTCGCCATTGTGGTTAAGGACCTTGATGCCGTTATCGTAGAAGATATTGTGGGAAGCGGTGATCATGACGCCGCAGTCGAAGTGCTCGCTTCTCGTGATATAAGAGACACTTGGGGTCGTGGTGACATGAAGGATATAGGCATCAGCACCACTGGCGGTGATACCTGCGCATAAAGCGTACTCAAACATGTAGGAGGATCTTCTCGTGTCTTTGCCGATGCAGATCCTTGGTCTTTCTTGACCGGCGTGTAATTTAGCGAATTCTGGCTTATTGAAGTACCAGCCAAGGAATCTGCCAGTCTGGAAGGCATGCATGGCAGTGAGGTTCTTGTTTGACTCTCCTCTGAAACCATCGGTGCCAAAGTAATGGTTACCTTCTTCTGGGACTTCTTCTTTCTTTGATTCCTTCTTATTGATGACGATCGATTCATTGACGAGTTCATCGATGGTGATCTTGAAAAGGGAGCAAAGCTCTAAGGCTTTGTCGAGAGATGGGACGCATTCACCTTTTTCCCATTTGGAGACTGATTGGCGGCTCACTTTTAAAGCATTCGCCAAATCAAGCTGGGATAAGGAGGCATTCATTCTAAGATGGATGATCTTTTCTGCAATTGTCATAATTGTTTCCTTTGTCAACTCTAGGTTGCAGTTCACTGAATTAACGATATTGTACAAGTATTTGTTGGAAAAAGATATGTAAATATTTGTTACCGTAACATTTGTTTACATGTTTTCGTGATATAAACTTCCTTATTTATAAGGATTTCGCGCATAAAGAAAAGCCCTCATTTCTGAGAGCTTTTTAGAAAATGTTCTAATATGATTGACCACTCGAACCATTACTTCCATCAGCGCCGTTTGGAGCGTTTGGAGCACTGTGGTCGTTAGCGGTTGCGTGTGTTTCCCCGCCGGATCCGCCTCTTCCGCCGGAACCGCGGAGGCCGCCAGATGCTCCGATACCGTTCGTGCCAGCAGTCAATGAGACATTATCTCCGGAAAGGGAAAGAGGGCTATAAACGGAGAGTCCGCCATCGCCTCCTCTGCCGCCGTCGCCGCCGTCGCCGCCTTCACCAGGATCAACGCAAATCAAATAAGATATGCCGGTAGTGCTTCCATGATAATTTCGACCGTTGCCGCCATTACCGCCGTTGCCGCCTCTGCCGCCATTACCGCCGTTTCCATAATATAAATCTAAGCTAGACGAATTGTCGAAATACAAGTCTTGGTAGCTTATTGGCAAACCGCCGTTGCCGCCGTTGCCTCCTCTGCCGCCATTACCGCCTTTGAAAGCTTTTCCATAATGGCTGATGGATTGAATTTCGGCGCCAAAGATGCCGTATTCATGTCTATCGAATATTTCTGCTGAATTGGTCTGGCCATCGGCGCCATCACCGCCTCTGCCGCCGTCGCCGCCGTCACCGCCATGGGCCACAAGTGTGATGCCGGCGATTGACAGATGGGCGGCAGATATGCCAGCACTTCCGGATAATCCTGAACCAGCGCCTCCGCCATTGAAGCCATCCATATCGGTCACAAAGCCACTGCTACCATCTGCTCCATTGGCGCCATCTCCTCCTGAAGCATACAGCACAGGCGAGGAGTTGCCAGTGATCTTTAAGGTGCCAGCACTAATCGCGTCCGCTCTTTCGGAAGAGACTCTATTTTCCCCTTCAATGATTAAATTCACTTCAAGGTCTTCGGAATCGGCAAAAAAACAAGGTTCGGTGCCGCCATTGATATTCAAATCTTTAAACCTAACGGTAAGTGTTCCTTCTGAAGCAGGTGCCTCAATAGACCAATTGAAGGTTGATGTGCCTGTGAACGTGATTTCTTTCACATGTTGCCCAATTGTGTAATTTGTATCGGAGGTCGCCGTGGAAACATCCACGGTTAAGATGTCTGGTTTAATTGCCACAACATTCGAAAAACTGGAGTGTTTGCCTTCTAGCCTTGCGTCGGAATAATACGCGACCGCGTAGACTGTTAAATCACTATCGATGTTTGTAAAAGTATAGGAAGTAGAATTGGTTTGTTCTATCACCTTCCTAGTACTGTAATTGAAAATCTTATAATAGTCGGCTCTAGGGACAGCCTGCCAAGTAATGGTGTTTTGGTTCACTTCTAGACGAGGGGCGTCCAGCTTTGGACAAGACAACGTTACAGTGTCCGATTTTTCGGAATCATTAAACCGGAAATCGTCGTTCTCGTAACAGGCTTTCACATAAACATCGAGGTCTTCTACCATCAAACCATCAATCGTAAATAACAAGCGTTTTGTTGAGCCCAAGGGAGAATCGTCTTCCGCTTTAAACACTTTATAGACCTCAGCGTTCTCAACCTTTTTCCATGAGACCGTTTGTCCTTCTGCTTTAACCGAAGGGGCTTCAAGGGCAAATCTATAGATGGAATGCAAAGAGCAGGAGGATTGGCTCAAAGCAAAGAAAGCACTAGCGATTATTAAGGACGATTTTTTCTTTTTCATATCATTCTCTCCTTTGCGCGCTTACTTTCCGCCGATTGCCTTGGCGATGGAACAAAAAACGAAGTCGTATATAAACATAATCAAGAGACCTACTGTCAACAGCGTGATGAAGAGAACGGGTTCGAGTTCTCCCGATACTGCGTTTGTTTCAAGCTTGACCTCTTCAATATTAAGCGGGATATTTGCGAACCAGAAGAACGCCAGCAGTCCGCCGATCGCTATTAAAGGAACCATGATGCTTGAGAACCTTCTTTTGCTGGTTGAAGCCCCAATGACGATGAAAATTAAGGATAGGCCGCAAGCTATATAGAAGAATGTAGTCGCGATTTTAGCCACGCTTTCGTATACATTGGAAGAAACGAGCCCATTATCGTAAGCCTTATCTAGGTAATACCATCCCGTTACGAACGTCTCCTTGTAAAAACAAGACGCCGCAATAAGGCCAGTCGCGATCAGTGACAGGAGCACTATGAAGAAAACCGGATATTTTCCGTTCGGATATTGTAGGCGCCTCACCCAGCCAAACGCCAAGAAAGATAACAAGATCAAACCAGAACAAACGGCAAAAGCCACCCACTCCTTGAAAACCGGAGTGAAAAACATCGAACAGGTGAAGATCAAAAGGAAGATGATCGAGAGGATTTTAAGAGGGCTTACAGAGATTGGGTAAAGATAGTCCCTGCAAAATTTTAAATCGTACTCCTTTGTATCATTAAAAGTTACACGCCCTTTCGCGCCTAAAAAGTCAGATACGATTTTCCTATCATTTTCGTAGGTGGTCTGCAGCCCAGACCCACTTGTTTTCCATGTTTTCATACTGTGCCCTCGATGCCAAATCTAATCTGAATAGACTTTGCTTTCTACTTCGTGAATGACGGCGTTATACTCGTCATTTATGATCGCCTTTAGTTCATGGGATTCCATTTTGCTCCATAAACCAGCCGTGGATATCGTCGCGGCGGCAAACTCTTTACTGTTTTTCTTTTTCATCTCAGCTGCGCTGTCTTTTAAATAAGCGATGATTTTCCAATACTCTAGCGCAATGGTATCAGCAATTTCCTTACAATAACTCGGGTTGTACTTTAAAATCCTGTTTGTCACTTTTTCGCTGCTTGCCCTGTCCAGAAAATAGCAGAATCTGTCATATTTGCATTCTGGGTAGACCTTGTCATTTTTGTGATGGGCGACCGCCTTCGATACCAATTTCTTAATGTATGGCGAAGGGATCGACTCAAGCTCAGCGGCAAGCTTTTTTTCGACAATCGCCCTTTGTGCGTCCCAATCAGCAAAAGAAGAATCGTTGCCTTTAGACTTTTTCAAAAACTCATCTACGATGCTTTGAAACTGCGGGGCATATGATTGGGATAATTCAATTAGTTTGTTTTGGAAATACATCTTCTGCCACCCCCTTAAGAAAAGATCTCTTTTAGCTCTTTTTTGCTAAAAGTAATGTCTTTGTTTTCTGCCATGAGATTAACGACTTGGAGCTTCGTGCAATTATAAAGCTCTTTCGTATAAACAACGCCCTCAGGAACGAATTCTTTCATGATGGAGTAAAAACTTGAGAAGAGCTTAAAAGCCGATTCTTTCGTTAAGCCTGCTTCATGCCGCTTGAAAATCTCTTTGGCGATCAGTTCGCTGTTCTTTATGTCTTCATCGTCGTAGTCGGTGATGCCAACTTCTTTCAATATGTCATACTCCTCTTCGTAGATGACATCGCTATTCTTCATATCTTCTTCGGTGACTCGTTGAAGGTCGCCCTCTTTCCATAGATACTTGTCGTTCTTTTCCATTGTTCTCACCTCTTGTATTT
>CADBDO010000061.1 GCA_902793515.1 uncultured Erysipelotrichaceae bacterium
ACCCTTAAGGAGGAAGGAAATGCTATATGTGTCGAACCTATAAAGGAGTTCGCCATAGCCAGCATCCTGGAAGTTAGCGACGATGGAGGACATAAGCGAGTTCGCATCGGACTGCGGGAGTTCTCTTAAGGCCGCCTCATAATCGACGAGGGAGCAAGAGACGATATAGCCACGGGCGGTCTTGGCTTTGAGCTCACGGTTGACATCGATCGAAAGAGCCTGAGCGTTCTTGATGAGGAGGGAATCATCGACGAGGTGGCTGCCAGCGACAAGGCCTTGGGTCGTGCCACGCTCGATCATGATGGTCGATTCGTCGTTATTCGCTCCACGGTACTGGAGAATCGAGATCTGGGATTCGGATGGGCCGATACTTGGGATGACACGGTGGTCAGCGCCGTATCTAAGAGGGCAATGGCTGCATGGTTTGTCATGGCCTGTACGAAGCACTTTGTAGCAGATATCGCCTTCTTTTGCGCCTGGGAAAGCGTGCTTAAGGTTATCCGACATGTAAGTGATCGTGTGGGTTGGACGGTCGACGGAATAGAGGTATCTGCTCGTTCTGGAGGCAAGGTTATCAAGAAGGTCATGGAGGGAATCGTCTCTCTTGGCGAGGATGTTGCCGATGAGCATGTTGCTGAAGAAAGAGACCGCGGTCATGAAGTCTTCTTTGAATGAGATCGAGGTTCCACTTCTCTTGTTTGGAGAAAGCATGTAGATGAAACCGTAGTCGTTATTTGGGGAATCGAGGGTGGCGATGAAGAAGGATTCCATTCCTAAGGAAAGGATTGGGACGAATGATGGTTGGAGGACGGAACCGAACCGGGAGAAGCCTTTGTTTCCTTCGACACGGGCAGTCTCAAAGAGGAGTCGGTAGTCTTTTGTCTTCTCACCATATTCATAGACGCCGGCGACTTCGAAATCGCTTTGGGTCATGAGCCACTGGATGGCGTTCTTTAGGGCTTCGATCTCGCCTGCGTAATCCTTCGCGTGCTTGATCTCGTATTCCCATTTCTCGAAGTTGGCGAGGAAGAGAATTCTCTTTGAGGATTCACTAAGAATGCGGTGAGGATAGTAGACGTCTTTGACGCCGTAGCTGAGATTGACTTCCCCTTCTTCTTTGAGGGCTTTCTCAGCCTCATCTAAGAAGTTATTGAGGGAGCAATACGGATAGATGACTCCGCCGATTTTGGCGTGCACAAACTTCTCAACGGAAGTTGACTTATCGATCTTCAAAACGTTGAAATTCGTGACAAATCCCTCACAAACGGTCTCTAAACCGAGGAAGGATTCGACGTTGAAGATATAAAGGACGAGGGTCTTCTCATCATATTTGCCAAGCATCGAATGAGGGAAGGTTTCTCTCACTTTGGCGGTCAAGGCTTCGAAGTCTTTTTCTTCGTAGGTCTTCGCGCCCTCTAAAGAGATCAAGAGGAGAGCGCTTCGATATGAATCGTTCTTCTGGACTTCTTTCTTTAAGTTCTCAGCGAATGTCTCTTTGTCATAGACAAGACCCTGTTCGATGTCTTTGTTGATAGCCTCGTCACTAGCTTTGCCAACATAGACAAGACGATAGTTCGAATAGTCGGCGATCGCCTGGTTCATCTGCTGCTGAATCTCAGTGAAAGCAGGGAGAACATTGTCATAATCCTTATTGATGGTCAAGAAGTTGCCATCGGCGAAGCTTCTGATCTGGGAACTGATGTCTTTGGCGAGTTTGTCAGCTTTCCTTGTGTAATCAAGGCCAAGATGGATGATGATGGCCGAAACCGTCAAAGCGGAGACGAGGAGGACGCTGAAACTCACCCACAGAAGGAGTTTGTTCTCAAAATAGTAGGCAAACGGGATGCCAACGGCCGAAATGACGAAGAAGCCAAGGAAGATGGCGCCGACCACTGTCGATGCGCGGTTCTTAAGGAAGGCCTTAAGGTTGACGAGTTTGGTTTTGTTCTTTTTCATGGCCTTTCTCCTTATTCGTTAACATCCTCAGTGCGGGCGACGAGGATTCGGGTGATGATCTTGCCGATTGTCGGCATCATCTCTAAGCCCGTGCGGATGTAGTTGATTCTTTCGCGTTCTTTGCCCATTTGCATCGCGACGCCTTTGATGGTCAAAAGGGCGGTGTTATTAAGATGGCAAACCATCGCGATAGCGGCGCTTGTGTTGTCGTAAGCGCGCATATTCTCTTCTTGGACGAGGAAGTGGTTCTGGACGATGGTTGAGACCTTGTTTGGCATGAAATAGAAAGAGGAACCAGAAAGAAGGAAGCCTCTTTGGACGTATCTCGTCGTCATGAGATAAGCGTTCTTCTCAGCGCGGTCATTGATCAGGTTATCGGCGACGAAGAATGGGTCTCTTCCTGGGATTTGGCCATAGACGCCCTCTTTGTTATCGGTGAAATCGATGTCGGCGTAGAAATAACGGTCGGCGATGAATAAATCCCCTTGGCGGAGTTCATCGCTGAAGCTATAGACCGAACCGACATTGAAGACCATGTATGGGTCGAACTTCTCGATGATGAGGGTCATGATGATGCCGGCATCAACAAGTGATGGGCCTGTCGCGGCAACGATGCAATCCTCACGGAAAATGCTACCCTGATAGACTTTGAAGCCTCCGGTCAAGGTCACTTCTTTTGGATTCCCCATCTTCGCTTTGAAATAGAGGATATCGTCGCTAGTCGTACCGATTATGGCGATCATTTGGCTACCTCCTCTTTTTTCTTTTTCTTCTCGAATGGGTTATTGCTAAGGAATCTCTGGAATTCGAATTCGCCAAGCGGGCGGCTATAGTAATAGCCTTGGACGGCGTCGATGCCAAGTTCCTTGACGATGTTCTTCTGGATTTCGGTCTCGACACCTTCGGCGATGGTCTTCATGCCTAAGGAATGCGAGATGTCGTTGATACAACGGACAAGGTCACGGCTCTTCTGATCAAGCTCAACCTCATCGATGAAGGACTTGTCGATCTTAAGGGTGTCGAAAGGAATCTTCTTTAAAGAAGAGAAAGCCGAATAACCCATACCGAAGTCATCGATTGAGGTATCAAGGTCAAGGGCTTTGATCTTTCTGATCATGGCTGAGACGAAGACGGCGTCTTGAGCGGCCATGGATTCGGTGAGCTCAATCTCAATCCATTTAGGATTTATCTCGTATTTCTCCATCGTTTCCTTATAGAAAGTAAGGATATCTGGCGCAAGAGCGGTCTTTCTAGAGAGGTTGATGGAGACCTTAGGGATACGTTTCCCTTCGTTCTTCCATTTGATCATGTTCTTGCAAACCTGCTCGAAGACGTACTTATCGACTTCGATGATACGGCCGGATTGCTCGGCAAACGGGATGAAGAGTGATGGCGGGAGAAGACCACGGGATGGGTGGTTCCATCTCACTAAGGCTTCAGCACCGAAGAAGGTATCGTTATGAAGGTCGAATTTAGGCTGATAGAAGACTTGGAGCTGCTCTTCGTTGATGGCGTTACCAAGTTCGCTAGAAAGGGAACGTTCGCCTTCGTCATCCATCATGAATTCCTCACTATAGACGATGACGTCGCTAGAGATACGGGATGAGAGGTTATAGGTGCCAGCGATTTGGGCTTTGTTATAGACATCTTCGAAAGACTGGCCATGATGGGCGTGATAGACGCCACAAAGGATAGCGACATCAGGCATCGTGCCATCTTTCTCTAAGATGTAATTGACTCTTTGGCAGATGGACTGGAGTTCTTCGATGAAGAGAGATTCCTCCCCTCCTTTTTTGATGAGGATCCAACCCTTGATTGGGGAGAAGCCATAAGCGTAATTCTTATTGTCTTTGCCAACCGCCTCATATATCGCGGTATGCAAAGCGTCATTGATGATACGCGGTCCTTTTTGGCCATAGATGCTGCGGAGTCGGGCGATGTTTCTGACATCGAGGACGGCGAAGAGGGATTCCGCTTTCCTTCTAAGCATCATGTAGCGGTAGTTCTGCTTTAAAGCAGATTCATTGAAGATATAGATTTCTTTCGTGAAGTTGTCTTTGGCGATATCCCTATCTATCGCTGACATCGCAAGGACATCTTGATAGAGAAGGGCGATGATGATGAGGACGGCGTTAGCGATGATGGTGACATAAAGGCTGACGATGAAACCAGGCTTGTAGAAGCCTCTGATCATGATCGTGTAAAGGATGATCGAGGCGATGGTGTTGATGCCTAAAAGGAGATAGATGATATAGGCGTTCCTCTTGTGGGTCTTATAAGAGAAACGGGAAGCAAAAAAGTTAAGTAATCGTCTCATTGCTTTTCTCCTTCCTTAGCGAGTTCGGCTAAAATCTTAGCCTTCTCTTCTTGCTTTATCCTTTCAAGCTCTTCCGATTTGGCGAGCTCTTCTTTGGCTTTCTTGAATTCTTCGAGGAAGAGGGCCTTCTGCTCCTTCTTCATCTCTTCCATCTCTTTCTCGATCTCTTTTCTCATCTGGTACTTCTCTTTGAAGATGAGGACGGCTTTTTCATCGGTTGGATCGATTCCAGCGGCAAGCATCTCAGCGTTCAGTTCCTCTTCTTCTTTCTTCTTCTCGTCGCGGTATCCCTTGATGAAATCAACGACCGTCATCGCTCCGATGATGAGGATTGGGACGAGGATGGCGACTGGGACGAACCAGATGCTTTGGACGGTATGGAGGACGCCTCCGAAGAAGTGGCTGTGCGAGATGACGTTACCGACGTAGTACTTCGATTGGACGGTATCCCTATAGGTCGATTCAACGGCTTTGCCGGTGACTTTGGTGTACCATTCGGCGTTGAGGTTATCGCCGCAGGTGTAGAAAGTCATCTCGGATTTGCCGCTATAGTTAGGGATGATATGGGTGAGGGTGTGCTCTTTGTCTTCTTTCGAACGGGTCTGGAAGGATTTGCCTTCTTCAAGAAGAACGGTTTCGCCACCAGTGAGCCAGGTGAGACCGCTATCGACGCTATATTCGAAGGCAGGAGAGACTTCGAAAGAGCCTTTTTCCCCTGCTTTTGCCGGGGATTCCACGATTTCGATGACACGGTGGGAGACGCAATACCCGATCGTGTCGCTATAGAAGGCGATGATCTCGCCCGCTTTGACATCATTGACGTCTTTCTTCTGGATGACGACCCCTTCACCCGCGTCAAAGGAATCAGGGTTCTTCCCTTCCATTGAGTCGGTGAGGACTTCCATGAAGCTATAGCCGAAAAGAGATGGGATGCCATAGTTGTTGTTCTTCGTGATGAACATATCGATCTGAAGTCCCAAAATCAAAACGATGAGGGCACCGAGGATGATGTCCACGATCTTCGAGGCGATTTTTTTCTTCTTCTTTTGCTCTTCCATCTAACTATTTGGCTTTCTTGATGCGGAAAACTTTCTCTTTGCTTTCTGGTTTTTCTTCTTTGGCGTCTTTCTTCACCTTGATGAACTTTGGCGAAGCCGCTTTCTTTGTTTCGGCGTGAGGACTGCCGACGAAGGTGATATGTCCGAATGGGTCGGTCTTGATTCCGCCGATATCGAGGGCGTACTTCGAATAGTCCCTACGGACGCGGACGACGGTAGGCGTGATCTTCTCGATTTTTTTGCTTGGGGCGATGATGGTCACTGTCTTTCCTCTTTCTTCTTCGGAGCGTTTCTCTTTTTCGATTTCGGCAAGGCGGGCTCCCTTTCTTTCTTCTTCGGCGAGCCTTTCCTCAAGGAAGGCGATTTTCTTGGCCTGGGCCTCGTTTTCTTTCTGGAGGGCCTCTAACTGTTCTTTGTCGGCGTTATATTGCTCAAGTGGAACGGTGAAGGTCGGTCCATCAGAGAGGGCTTCTTCGGAGACTGTCTCAACTGGAGCAGACTCCCCTGCAACCCCTTCGGATTGCTCCTGTGGCTCTTTTGGGAGGGCCTCTTCGCTAAGTGGCTCTGGTCCTTCGACGATTGGAGCAGGTCTTGCCTTGGCGAGCTCATCGGCGATCGATTCGTCAAGAGGAGCGTCTTCTTGCGCCATAGCGAGGATTCTTTCTCTCGCTTCTTTGAGAAGTTCGTTTTCTCTCGCTAAACG
>CADBDO010000062.1 GCA_902793515.1 uncultured Erysipelotrichaceae bacterium
TCTTTGACCCACCACTTCGAGGATGCGATGGTGATTTATGACGCACCATGCTTGAAAGATATCAAAAAAGACTTCGAGGAGATGATTAGTGTCTCCAAGGAAGTCCCTGTCGATTTCAAAGCGAATGCCTTCCAAAGATTCGTCTCTGGAGTCTTTAAGATCTTCCGCGTTCTCTTGTAGCATTCGTTACATTGTTGCAAATCAATTAGATGGCTAGTTAAAATATAGAAGAGTCCTCGCGAGTACTTTAATGGGGTTAGTTGTGAGGCTCTTTTTATTACTATAAGTCGCTCATATCGGACATATTCATTTTGTAATAATTCGAGTTATAATAAGACCATAAGAACGGAGTCCTCACAAGCACTTGGGTTAATAGCTTAAGGAGAGACTCTTTTTATTACTATAAGTCACTCATTCAGACATATTCATTTTGCAATTATTCGAGTTATAATAAGACCATAAGAACGGAGTCCTCGCGAGCACTTTAATGGAATTAGCGCGTAGAGGCTCTTTTTATTTTACTAGCCAGGCCAATAAGGATAATAAGAGACAAATCAGAGCGATCTTAAGAAGGCTTGCGTCTTCTTTTTGAAGGTCTTTCATTGGACATCACCTCGCTTTCTGTACTGAGATTGCGAGGGCCCGTTCCGAGTTTTAACGGCTTTGCTTTGCCACTTTATATATAGTGGCGATTTACTATTTTTTCAGGAAAACACAAAAAAGCGCCTCCCCTTTCGAGGGAAGCGCTGTATAGGAGCGATTTACTTAGTCAAGGAGATGGTTATCAAGGATAACTTTCGCATAGCCCATTCCTAAGCGGAGGGAGCTCTTGACGTTATAGTGCATGTTATCACCACCAGGGTTGCCTGGTTTAAGTTCATTCTCAGCGGTTGGCTCTTCGTTAGCGTAAATATCAACGATGTAGTTGTTGTCCGCGCTGTCAGCGAATTCCTGTTTGACCGCATTCATGTCTTTGGAGGTCTGAGCGCCCCAAGCGGTGCCACTGCCCTGATAGATCATTCCATCGACGAAGGCGATGTTCTCGCCATCTTCGTCTTTGGCGTATTCGGCGAAGTCGTTTCTGAAGAGCTCGACCATGTCGCCAAGGCGCTGCTTGTATTTGGCGATCTTCTCAGTGGCGGAATCGCTTTCGCCCTGGTGCCATAACCATCCTTTGATGACTGGGTTCCAGCCAGCTTCTTTGATGAGAGCGAGGTTGTTCTCGATGAATGGCTTGCAGAAGGTGTGATACATGTTGATCTCTGGCCATTCGCCGTTGGCGTTCTTGACTGGCCAGTTGTAATCGGTTCCGCTCTGCTCGAAGCCACTGCCACCGGAGGCCATCTTGATGAAATAGATTGGTTTCTCAGCGGTTGCTTCATCTTTTAAGGCGTAAGCCATGCCAAGCTCTGGGCCCATCTTGGAGGAGTTAAGGCCTAAGCCAGTCTTGGTTGGGACGAATTCACCTTTGAATCTTTCGGTCTTGTTTGTGGAGTTGACCTGGGTGTTGGTGTCGAGTTTGGTATGATCAAGCTGACCATATCCAGCGCAGTAAAGGGAGGTCTGGACGGATTCGACACCGGTTTCGGTGAGGATCTCAGGATCTTCTAAGCCCATCTCTTCGAAAGCCTGGGCGATGAGGTCGGTTGAACCACTCTTGAAGGAAGTGTTTCCTTCCATGTTGGATTGGCCAGAGAGAACGAAGACGGAAACGGCGTTTGGGTCTTCCTCTGGTTCACTTGACTCTGGGGCTTTTGAGGAGGTGGCTGGGGTGTTGGTGCAAGCAGTCAATCCCATAGCCAAGGCGGCCAAAGTCAAAGACATAAGTTTATTTACGCTTTTCATGTTGTTTTCTCCTAATTGAAAACGCTTTCGCTTATTTTACCGCTTTCGCTTATTTTACTTAATAGTGAATTAATAGACAAGATTCTTTAAGAATCGTGAGGGTTCTTTTCTAATGGTAGGACTTGCTGTAACCGTTTTTGCAGATTACCGCAGCGTTTATGAAGAGGATCAGAAGCTCAATGGTTGGGATGGCGAAGGCGAGAACCACGACATAGGTCCAGAAGATAATGGCAAGGGCCGCGGTAGCGATCGAGAGAATGACGGAAATAGTTAAGAGGAGCCCCCACCTAGGCGTCTTTATGTAGTCATCCTTGCCTTTCCTAAAATAAACGTTCATGAAGGCGAGGAAATAGAAGAAAAGGAAGATCGGGATAGAGAAAACAAGAAGGTAAAGCCAAAAGTACCGAACGGAATAAAAGGTGGCCACGTAGGGATTCACAAGCAAAGGAATCACCATGACCAAAATCATTGCAAAAGCCCAAAAGAAAGAGAAAAGGGACTTAAGAAGATACTTGTCTGAACCGTTTTTCTTAGCAGGCATATATATCCCCTACTCGCTAGGTTTGCTTTGCATGCGGTCTAAGCAGATGACGGCCGCATTGATGAAAAGAACGAGAGCGGAGACCCAGGCGACGGCGTAGTAGAAGAGATAAATCATGATCAGGAAAAACAAAGCGATGAGGATGACGATGAAGACGATGCAAACGGCTAGGAGGGATCCCCATTTATGGAACTCCGTGCCTTTATCCTTCCCTTTGACGTAGAAGACGTCCATAAGGACGAGGAAAACGATGTCAAGGACGATTGGGATGAAACCAAGAACAATCTCGTACCACTGCATCCTCTCTCTTGTAGAAGCGCTAAAGAAGTCGACGTACCACGTGACGAATATCGGCGTGCAGAATATCACGATCATGACCATCGCCACGATGAAGAAGAAAAGAGACAGCTCTAGAGTGTTATTTTCTTTTTGCTCACTGGCCATGACCGTCTCCTTTTTCGTTTTGGGGGGCAGGGATTCTCTTTTTAGCGCCCTTGACGGAAAGGCCTATGGCGTTAATCATGAGAATCAAAAACCCTGGCAAAACCACCATCAAATTGATGACGGAAAGCATGAATATCATGAAGAAGAAAGAGGCGACAAGGGCAACGATTATAAGCGAGGAGCATGTGGCGATAGGGAGCCACCAAATAAATGCGACTTCGGAGCCATAGCCGCTTTTCTTAAAGAAAACGTTCATGAGAACGAGGAAGACGAAGAAAAGGATGATCAGAGGGCCAAGATGGATAAGGAACGCCATGCTTTCTCCCTCATCCCTTAAGCCAAAGAACCAGGCGCCATGCCCGGAAAGACCCAAAAAGATAGGGAACACGATATAGACGAGCGTCAAAATAGCCAAGAAGAAAAAGAGGACGGATAGATAGAAACGATTCTTCAGGACCTTCGTGTCAGCCATCGGTGATCTCCTTAGATATTCCTATGTTTTCCGGCCGCGTTCTTGGGATTCTCTTTGTCGTAGGCGCTTTTGCAAAGGATGAAGGAGTTGACGAAGAGAACCTCAAAGCCAAGCCAGACGAGGAAATACATGGGATAGAGGAGGAACCAGAAGGCAAATACCATGCCTAACACCGCTAGGATGATGATTGAACAAAGGCAAGCGTTCTTAAGGGCTTTCCAGTTATGCGGCTTTGTGTAACCGTCTCTCCCTTCGAGGAAGAAGATGTTCATGATGACGAGGAAGAAGAGATAAAGGAACGTCGGAACCGCGTCGATGAGAATGAAGCTCCAAGGGTAGTGTAACCGAACAATGAGGCTAAGAAGGTCAACCCTGACTTGCTCAGGAAGAGCGAGAAAGGAGAGCATCATGAAAGAGAGGAAGAAAAAGATCACTGATCTCTTAAGGCATCTGTCTTCATGACCCTTCTTAATTGGCATTTGAGGTGGCTCCTATTTTGCGTCTACGTTTATTTGCGATGCGAGAAAGAACGAAGAGATTGACCCCAAAGATATCAAGAGAAAGGAACATGAAGAACCAATTTGGGGAATTGAGCAAAACGATGATGAGAGGAGGAATGAAAACGATTAAGCCTCCTACCATGAGTAAGACCGCTATAACGGCGAATAAGCCCCACCACCCCTCATGTTTGCAGAAATAATCGCATTCCATGAGATGGTAGTTCATGAAGGCAAGAGAGGCGACAAAGACGATGAAGGGGATGATAACGGTGACGATGATGTTTGGGAGATAGAAAGAGTCAAAGTTAACAGGGTATCCAGGGTCAGAATAATTATGCCGGCCTACGATGATCACCGGATAGAGGTAATAGAAAAGCATCCATATCGCGATCGCGGCAAAAAGAAGAGACAAAAGGAGATGTTTCTTTCTTTCCTTACTCTTTGGCATCGTTAGACTTCTCCACCGCTTTCATATAGGAACGTTTGAAGGCGACGACCGACCAAACAAGGATATTGAAGAGGGCCGCCATGCCAAAAAACCAAGAAACCATGAAATAAACTAAAAGGTTTGGGAATACGAAAAGAGCTCCGACGAGTATTCCAAAGCTTATTAGAGCGAGAACGACGAGGATCAAGACCGCCCAAAGTATTGGGAAACGGACAATGTCCCCTGACTTCTTTGCATGGATGTTTCCGAAGATGGTGAAAGGCACAAAGAGAATGACAGGACACACGACGTTCATGATGAAGTTCCTGGTATCTTGCCAATCATATGACCAGTAATGGAATCCCCCGAAAGCGTAGAACGGGCAGATGATGTAACCCGCCATCCATAACGCTAGAGCGAAAAAGAGAATCGAAAGAAAGAGATTCTTCTTTGGGTTTACTGGTTTATCAATTTGATAAGGTGATTTTTCCACAATAGAAATGCTAGCAAAATTGGATAAGCAAAAACAAGGCTATCGTTAGAAGAGAAGGATGTTACCATTGGTGCACTTGACCATCTTCGCTCCAGTGTTCCTATACCAGTGCTCGCCTTTTTCGATCGCGTTCCATTGATCGATCGTTCCTAAGAAGGTGATGTCCGTTAGGGAAGAACAATCCTCAAAGAGCCTCTCACCGAACGAGGTGAGACCGACACTGAAAGTGACTGAGGTTAAGGAAGTGCATTTTCTGAAAGTGTAACGCCCGATCGTTGTAATGGTTTCTGGGATCTCGACGGTCGTTAAGGAACTACAACCACTGAAAGCCTGCTCTCTTATTTCAGTAACGCCATAACCTAAATCAAGGCTTGCTAGAGATGAGCAGCCAAGAAAGGCCCATGTGCCAATCTTCTCAATATATTTGCCAACGGTGAATGAAGATAGCGACGTGCAACCATAGAAGCCGAATATCGGAATCTCAGTTACCCCAACAGGGAATTCTATCTCGCTTAAAGACGAGCAACCACTGAAGGCAGACGAACCAACGGAGAGCAAAGAATCCGGGAGAGGGATGGAAGTCAAAAGAGAACAATCGTAAAAAGCGTATTCGGCAATGGAAGTGACGCCATCAGGGATCGAAACGTTCCCCGCCTTTCCTTGTGGGCACATAATGAGTTCGGTTTTGTCTTTGTTATAGATAACACCGTCAAATGAAGAAAGATGGGTGCTTCTTGCGTCGACATCAAAAGCGGTCACGTTTTCGGCACGACCGAAAGCCGATCTGCCAATCGTAGCGACATTCTTTGGGATAGCGATGCTTCCACTAATGCCGTCTAAGCCGTCGAAAGCGTGTTCGCCGATTGTCGTAAGCCCGCTTCCTAAGCTAAACGAAGTGACTTCATGGCAGCCATAGAAAGCATCCGCGCCGATTGAGATAACGCTATCAGGAATATTGATGTTCGTGAGGCTTTGACAAAAGAAGAAAGCCATATCGCCGATTGTTTTAAGATGATTTCCAAATCTGATTGTTTGGAGGTATTGACACATATAGAAAGCTTCGTTTTCTATTGTCTCGACCGTGTCAGAGATATAAAGGGATGTGGCAGGAGAGTTCTCAAAGGCCTCATAGCCAATTGATTTGACCCCTAGAGGAATCTCGATGGTTCCAAGTTGGCAAGCCGCGAAAGCATGGCTTCTGATTACCTCCAAGGTGCTTGGCAATTGTAGGCTAGTGGCTTCGAGCATATTGAGTGATGTGATTTCCGAAGGAGCCCTGATGATCTCAGTTAGATCTTTGGTATACAAAGCACCATCATAAGTGCGGAAATACGGGCTAGCATCGCTAACTGTGATGGTTAAGTTATCGCGTGGGCCTATCGCGTTATCACCGATGGTCTCCACCGTTTCCGAAATGAAGATCCATTGAAGCCTGGAGCAAGCGGTAATGGCGTCTGCCTCAATCCTCTTCACTCCTTTTGGAATGTAGATGCTTGTTATTTTGCTGCACCATTCAAAACCACTGGCACGTATAGCGGTGACAGGATAGCCTCTGTACGTTGATGGTATGACGACATCGCCGCTTATCTCTTCGCTTAAAGCGCCGACGGTATAACCTAGCTGACTGCTATCGACAAGGAACTTCAGCTTATGTAGTGTTGGGGCGCCATGAGGGACGTCGGTCACTAGAGAAGTCGATGGGGCGCTCGAAGATGACTCAGCGCTAGAAGATGAAGTAACTAAAGAGGAACTGTTTGAGGATTCTTGCGAGGTTACGCTACTTTCGCTAGAGACACTTTCCACCAAAGGAGTCTCGCAAGAAGAGAGCGGCACCACAAGAGCAAGACCAAGGAGTGTCATGAATGTCTTTTTTCCCATGATGCCGTCCTCCTTC
The DNA here is from genome assembly GCA_902793515.1 of uncultured Erysipelotrichaceae bacterium. Classification (GTDB taxonomy): domain Bacteria; phylum Bacillota_I; class Bacilli_A; order RFN20; family CAG-826; genus UBA4951. The sequence continues at coordinate 6,617 of CADBDO010000062.1, forward strand.
AAACAAGTTTCCCTTATGTTATGGGTACTTCCAAAAAAGGAAAGAATTATTTGCAAATTTTGCTAATTATTTTTCAAAACGTATGCATTTAAACCAATTGAGAGTGGTTTTGCAGGGTATTTTTTGTTTGAAGCCTTCTTTCAGCAATGAAGAGAAAGCATAAGGAAAATAACGAGAGAGCCGCTTAAAGAAGAAGGCGCTTTTTCTAGTGATTCAAAGGGAGACGTTGCCATTAGAGCAAGTCACGAGCGTCGCCTGTATGTCTTCGTTCCACCCTCTCCCCTTTTGGATGGCGTTCCACTCCTCGACCGTTCCTAAATAGGAAATATCAGAAAGGTTAATGCATTTCTCAAAGAGCTTCTCACCAAATGAGGTGAGACCGACGCTAAAAGTGACGGAGGCCAAGGAAGAGCAAGACTTGAAGACGGAAGGCCCAAGAGTGCTCACGCTTCCTGGGATCTCAACG
>CADBDO010000063.1 GCA_902793515.1 uncultured Erysipelotrichaceae bacterium
GCCAAGCTCCCAACCAAGGAGCAATTGCTCTCGATGTTCTGCATGGTTCTCAACGAACCAATCTCTGGATTTGCCAGAGCTATCAAATCTGTTGCCGAAAAGAATGGCGCTCCTGCTGAGGCCGCTGCCCCAGCCGAGACGCCTGCCAACTAATGGAGGAAAAAACAATGGCTGAAAAGTTAACCAATGAACAAATCATTGACACCCTCAAGCAAATGAGCGCGCTTGAGCTTAGCAACCTCGTCAAAGCTGTCGAGGAAGAATTCGGTGTCACCGCTGCTGCCCCAGTGGCCGCTGCTGCTCCTGCCGAGGAAGAAGAGGCCGCCAAGAAGGGCCCATCCGAGGTCTCCTTATTCTTAAAGGGACTTGGAACCGCCGGCAAAGTCGCCGTCATCAAGGCTGTCCAGACCATCACCGGTCTTGGCCTTATGGATGCCAAGAAGCTCGTTGATGCTTGCCCATGCGCCATCAAAGAGAAGATCAGCCCAGTCGAGGCTGAGGCCCACGGCAAAGTCCTCAAAGACGCCGGTGCCGAAATCGAAATCAAATAGTTTCGTTAAACAATTATTTACCTACCCTGCCCAAGGACTCGTCATCTTTGGGTAGGGTTTTGGCGCTTTAAAGGGAGGTAGCGTTATGGCCCAATACTTCGATAACGTGGAAGAGTTAGGCCACCAAGATATCACCATAGAGTTCACTCTCTTAGGTGAAACCTACTTCTTTAAAAGCGACCTTGGAGTCTTCAGCAAAAGAGGGCTCGACGATGGCACCAGAATATTGCTTGAAACCATCGCCAATCTCTCTTTAGGGAGAAAGATTCTCGACCTTGGGTGTGGAGCGGGACCAATCGGACTAATACTCGCCCACCTCGACCCTACTAGGTTCATCACGTGTTCAGACGTGAACCTTAGGGCCCTCGAACTGACAAGAAAGAACGCCGATATCTTGGGCGTTTCCTCTCAGGTAGAGACCGTCACCAGTGACGTTTACCTCAACATCAACTCCATCTATGACACGATAATCTCCAACCCTCCTATTAGGGCAGGGAAGAAGGTCACCTACAAGATCTATGACGAAGCAGGGGAGCATTTGACCAAAAACGGCTCTCTCATCATCGTCATCAGGGTCAAGCAAGGCGCCCTAAGCGTCAAAGAGCATCTATCCTCTTTATTTAATAAGGTAGAGGTTCTCGCAAAGAAAAAAGGTTATCTCGTCATCCAAGCAAGTGACAAAAAGGAGCTAATTTAATGGCAGCAAAAGCAAACAACGCAGTTAAAGAGTACCTTGAGAAGTACCCAACAAGGCTTAATGGCCGTCTTGACTTCTCAAAAATCTCCGGCTCTCTCGAACTCCCATATTTGGTTGAGATTCAGACTGAGTCCTTCAAGCTCTTCCTCAAGAGCGGCATCGATGAGGTCTTCAAAGAAGTCTTCCCGATCGCCAACTACGCTAACACAACGGAAATCCAATACGTCGATTCCCGCTTCGAGGAACCAGAATATGGCCCACTCGAGTGCAAAGAAAACGACCTTACTTATTCAAGCAAGTTAAAGGTCACCCTTCGTATTTTCAATAAGAAAACCGGCGTCGTCAAAGAGGGTGCCGAAGTCTTCATGGGCGATGTCCCAATGATGACCGAATCCGGAACCTTCATCGTCAACGGCGCAGAACGTGTCATCGTCTCTCAGATCGTCAGATCCCCAGGCGCTTATTTCGGCGACACTTTCGACACCAAGCAAGGTGTCCATATGTACACCGGCGAAATCATCCCAACCCGTGGCACCTGGCTCCAGTTCGAAACCGACTCCCATGGTCTCATGTGGGTCCGTATCGACCGTCAGAGAAAGATGCCAGCCACCATCCTTTTCAAGGCTCTTGGCTTAGACCAGGGACCAAAAGAGAAGGGTGAGGATGGTTCGATGGTCACTAAAGATTTCGAAACCATCAAAGAACTCTTCGGCGACACTGAGGCCCTTAGAGGCACCCTCGCCAAAGACGCTTCCCCAAGCGCCAACAAAGCCTTGATCGAAATCTTCCAGAAACTCAAACCAGGCGAGCCTGTCACCAAGGAAGGCGTCGAGAATTTCTTAGTTCAGAAATTCTTCGATCCAAAGAGATATGACCTTGGTCGCGCTGGCCGTTTCAAATACGCCCAGAAGCTTGGTCTCTACGAGAGACTTCCAGGCCGCGTCCTCGCTGAGGATATCATCGATGACAATGGCGAATTCATCTGCAACGAGGATGGCGAGCCATTCACCAAGGGACACACCCTCACCAAAGATGACGTCCAGCATCTCCGTGACATCGAATTCTTCGAGAACAGCCCAAAGAAGTTCACCAAGACTTTGAATGTCAACACCGCTCTCGACACCCACAGCACCGTCAATACTATTAAGGTTTACGCGCACGATAAAGTCGGCAAGAAAGATGACATCGTCACCATGATCGGTACCGATCTCAACCTTTCTGGCATCACCCACGTCACCATCAGCGACATGGTTGCCTGCTTCTCTTATTTCTGCAACATCATGGATGGCCTTGGCCAGACCGACGATATCGACCACCTTGGCAACCGTCGTGTCCGCTGCGTCGGCGAGCTTCTCCAGACCCAGTTCAGAATCGGTCTTACCAAGATGAGCAAGACTGTCCAGCAGAAGATGTCCATCACCGACCTCGAATCCGCTAAGCCACAGACCCTCATCAACATCCGCCCATTAACAACCGCTATCCGCGAATTCTTCGCTTCTTCCCAGCTCTCCCAGTTCATGGATCAGACCAACCCACTCGCTGAGCTCACCAACAAGAGAAGAATTTCCGCTCTTGGTCCTGGCGGTCTCTCAAGAGACCGTGCGTCCATGGAGGTTCGTGACGTTCACTATACCCACTATGGCCGTATCTGCCCAATTGAGACACCAGAAGGCCAGAACATCGGTCTTATCAACAACCTTAGCACCTACGCTAAGATCAATAGCTACGGCTTCATCCAGGCCCCATACCGTATCGTCAAGCATATGCAGGGCAAGGATGGCAAGATGCATTACTACGTCAGCGACAAGGCTGAGTACTTAAGCGCTGATGACGAAAGAGGCTTATTCATCGCTCAGGCCAACGTCCGCTTAGGCGAGCCAGTCGAACTTGACTTCGGCGAAGGCAAAGAAACCGTCAAGGAATTCCTTGATGAGGAAGTCATCGCTAGACACGATGATGATTCCGGCCTCACCCCAGTTGACGAAGTCAGCTACGTCGACGTCTCTCCAAAAGAGATCGTTTCCGTCGCTGCCGCCTGTATTCCATTCCTTGAGAATGACGACGCTACCCGTGCTCTTATGGGCTCGAACATGCAACGTCAGGCTCTTCCTCTTCTCCGTCCATCGATCGCCTATGTCGGCACCGGCATGGAAGGAAAGATCGCCAAAGACAGCGGCTTAGCCGTTGTTGCTAGCGAAAATGGTGAAGTCGTCTACATGGACAGCGCCACCATCAAAGTCAAAGAAAAAGGCGGTATCCACGAATACCACTTACAGAAATTCGACCGTTCCAACCAGGGCACCTGCATCAACCAGTGCCCAATCGTCAAAGTTGGCGACAAGATCAAAGCAGGGGAGGTCATCGCCGATGGCCCAGCCATGAAGAATGGCGAACTCGCCCTTGGTCAGAACGTCCTCATCGCCTACATGACCTGGCACGGTTATAACTACGAAGACGCCATCATCATGTCCGAGAAGATGGTCAAGGACGATACCTACACCTCCATCCACATCGAGGCCTATGACCTTGAGTGCCGTGAGACCAAACTCGGAAACGAGCATATCACCAGAGATATTCCAAACGTCGGCGAAGACGCCAAGAAATACCTCGATGAGGACGGCATTGTCGTCCCAGGCGCCGAAGTCAAAGAAGGCGACATCCTCGTTGGTAAGATCACACCAAAAGGACAAAGCGAATCCACCCCAGAAGAGAAGCTCCTCATGGCCATCTTCGGTGAGAAGAGCAAAGACACCAAAGACAGCTCCCTCCGTGTTCCACATGGCGGCGCTGGCATCGTCCTTAAGGTCAAGGTCTACACCCATAGAAACAAAGACCCACTCCCACCAACCGTTCTCGAGAAGGTCAGAGTCTACATCGTCCAGAAGAGAAAGATCTCCGAAGGTGACAAGATGTCCGGCCGTCACGGTAACAAAGGTGTTATCTCCAAGATCCTCCCAGTCGAGGATATGCCATTCCTTCCAGATGGCACCCCAATCGATTTGATGCTTTCACCTATGGGCGTTCCGTCCCGTATGAACATCGGCCAAATCTTCGAAATCCATCTTGGTCTTGCCTGCCGTAAGCTTGGCTTACGCGTTGCGACCTCGATCTTCGACGGTTTGTCCAACAAAGAAATCGCCGACCTCATGAAGGCCGCTGGCATCTCTAGCGATGGCAAGACCATCCTCTATGATGGCCAGACTGGCGAACGCTTCCCAGAGCGTATCTCCGTCGGCGTCCAGTACATGATCAAACTCGTCCACATGGTCGACGATAAGTTACACGCCCGTGCGACTGGTCCATACTCACTCGTTACTCAGCAGCCTCTCGGAGGCAAGGCTCAGAACGGTGGACAACGTTTCGGCGAAATGGAAGTCTGGGCTCTCGAAGCCTATGGCGCCGCCCACGTCCTCCAAGAGATGATCACCGTCAAATCCGATGATAGAGTCGGCCGTCGCAAGACCTACGAATCCATCATCAAACGCACCAATCTCCCACTTCCTGGCATGCCAGAAGCCTTCAAGGTTTTCACCAAAGAACTTAAGGGTCTTGGTATGAAAGTCGCTCTCTATGACCACGCCGGCGAGAAGATCGACATGGATACCCTTGCCAAGCAGTCCTTGATCGAAGAGCGTAAGGTCAACACCGCCATCCGCAACCTCACTTCCCCACGCGGCGAAGAAGAGGCCCAGCCAGTGGTGGAGGCCATCGAAGATAGCGCTACCGAAGCTGAGCAAGCCCTCGAAGAAGGCCTTTCGGTCTCATCGAGATACCCAGCCGGAGACGCTGAATAATAAGGAGGAATGCAGAACATGTTTGATATCAATGCTTTAGCGGCCATGCAAGTTGGCCTTGCTTCCCCTGAAGAGATCCGTAGCTGGTCCCATGGTGAGGTCACTCGCCCAGAGACCATCAACTACCGTTCTCAGAAGCCAGAGCCAGGAGGTCTTTTCTGCGAGAAGATCTTCGGACCTAGCAAAGACTAC
>CADBDO010000064.1 GCA_902793515.1 uncultured Erysipelotrichaceae bacterium
GCATGAGAACGAGAGCATCCGTTCCCCAAAGAAGAAAATCATCGTCTTAGGCTCAGGCCCAATCAGAATCGGTCAAGGCGTTGAGTTCGATTATTCGACAACTCACGCCATCTGGACGATTCAGAAAGAAGGCTATGAGGCCATTGTCATCAACAACAACCCAGAGACCGTCTCTACCGACTACACCCTTTCAGATAAGCTCTATTTCGAGCCTCTCACCATCGAAGACGTCATGAATGTCATCGACTTTGAGAAACCTGAGGGCGTCATCGTCTCCTTAGGCGGCCAAACCCCAATCAACCTTGCAAACGACTTAGCGAGCCTTGGAGTCAAAATCATCGGTTCCCAAGTCGAGGCCATCGACGTAGCGGAAGACCGCGATCTCTTTGAGAAAGCGATGGAGAAGCTCAATATCCCTCTTCCAAAAGGCTTTGCCGTCACTGGAGTTGAGGAAGGCGTCAAAGTCGCCAAAGAGATTGGTTACCCAGTCCTTGTCCGTCCTAGCTTCGTCTTAGGCGGCCGCATGATGAGAATCATCAATGATGAGGAAGCTTTAAAGAGCTTCATGAAAGAGGTCATCTCCTTCGATTCCGAGCACCCTGTCCTCATCGACAAATACATCTATGGCATTGAAGCGGAAGTCGACGCCATATCCGATGGCAAAGACGTCTTCGTCCCTGGCATCATGCAGCTTGTCGAACGCACAGGCGTCCACTCTGGCGACTCAATGTCCGTCTATCCGCCTTACACCCTTTCCGAAGAAGTCCAAAAGACCATCGCTGAGTATGCGACCAAGATCGGTCTTGCTCTCCATATGATTGGTCTCTTCAATATCCAATTCATCGTCCAGAAGACCGGTGAGGTTTCGATCATCGAGGTCAACCCACGTTCTTCAAGAACAGTACCATTCCTTGCCAAATCAACAGGCGCGCCAATTGCCGATATCGCCGCTCAGGTGATGCTTGGACATAGTCTCAAAGAACTTGGATTCGTTGGGGTTTTGCCAAGGAAAAAGCGTTGGTACGTCAAAACTCCTATCTTCTCTTTCTCGAAGATACAGGGCATGGATGTCGTCTTATCCCCAGAGATGAAATCAACCGGTGAGTCGATTGGCTATGACCGCGATTTCAATAGGGCCTTATATAAATCTCTTCGTGCCTCAGGACAGAAGCTCATCAACTACGGCACCATCTTCGTGACGATCGCCGACAAAGACAAAGAGGCTGCTTTGCCTCTCATCCGCAGGTTCTATAACCTTGGCTTCAATATCGAAGCGACCAAAGGCACCGCGAACTTCCTAAAGAAGCATGGCGTCAGAACCCGTATCAAGAAGAAGATCTCCGAAGGAAGCGAAGAGATCCTCGATTCCCTCCGCAAGGGATATGTCTCCTACGTCATCAATACGATGACCGATGACCGTGAGGATATGGCCAATGACGGCGTGAAGATCCGCCGCTCCGCCATCGACAACTCAGTCCCAGTGTTCACTTGCTTAGACACCGTCGAAGCCGTCATCCAGGTTTTGGAACAGACGACCATGAACGTTTCGACGATTGATGCCGAAGACTAACCAAGTTGTTAGAATAGAGGCATGGACAAAGTCACCCTCAATAACGGCGTAATCATGCCTACCCTTGGTATCGGCACTTTTCTCATCTCTCCTCCCGACGCTCTAAATGGAGTGAAGGAAGCCCTTAAGATGGGTTACCGCCACGTCGATACGGCAAACCTCTACGGAAACGAAAGAGCAGTGGGCCGTGCAATCAAAGAATCGGGAGTTCCTAGGAATGAGATCTTCTTAGCCACCAAGATCTGGCCAACCGAATACCATAACCCTAATATCGTGAATGAAACCTTAGAGAGATTAGGCGTCTCTTACGTCGATCTCCTTTATGTTCATCAACCTGCAGGTGATTGGAAAGCCTGTTATAAGATGATTGAGAAAGCCTACAAAGAAGGAAAGACAAGGGCCATCGGCATTTCCAATATGGAAGGCCATTGGTTAGATGAGCTTTATTCTTTCTGTGAAATCAAACCGCAGGTCATCCAAGTCGAATGTCATCCATATTTCCCTCAGAAGGAACTAAGGAAACAGGTTGAGAAAGATGGCCTTAGAATCGTCAGTTGGTTCCCTCTTGGGCATGGCGATCCTTCTCTCCTGAATGAACCTGTCATATCCGAGATAGCCAAGAAGCATGGAGTGAGCAACGCCCAAGTATTGCTACGCTGGCAACTAGATATGGGCTTCACCGTCATCCCTGGAAGCAAGAACGTCAACCACATCAAAGACAACTTCGATATCTTAAAGTTCAAGCTCGATGAGGATGATATGAAGAAGATCGCTTCGCTAGACAAGAACAAGAAATACAACGAGCAAACCGACGCCAAATTGGATGCCTACGCTCATAGGGTTCCGGTCTACGAAAAACCCTAGCAAATCAAAAAGAAAACCCTGTTTTGCCAGGGTTTTTTAAATAAAACCTCCTAACGCAGCTCTTGCATTAGGAGGCTTTTTACCGTCTGAACCACAAAGGGGAATGGTTCATCTATCGGGCTATTGGTTAGTTGTTGTCGTCGAAGGTGACGCTGACGTTTCCGCTTGTGATATTGAAGCTCATGCTCTTTGGAGCGGAGGCATCGGTTCTCGATTCGATGTTGGCGCTGCCACTCGTCTTCTTGACGCTGATGGAGTAGTTCTCTTTGGCATCGACCACAGAGAGGTTGACGCTGCCGGAGACGGCGCTGATGTCGATCGATTTCTCGGCATCGACCTTGCTAAGGGTGATTTTTCCAGAGGTGCAGTCAGCCTTAAGCTTCTCGCACTTGATGTTCTTGCCGACGATGCCGCCTGAGATGGCATCCACATCGATGGTCTTGCCAACGGTGATGTCGCTCATGTTGATGGTGCCGCTCGCGCCGTCGATGTCGAGGTTGCCGCCAGCCGTGACGTTCTCAAGGGTGGTGGTGCCGCTAGTGGCATCGATATCGATGCTCTCACCAAAGGTGCAGTCCTTGATGAAGATGCTTCCGCTAGCGCAGTCGAGGTCGAATCCCTTGGTGGTGTTAAGACCTTCAAGAGCGATGGTTCCGCTAGCGACATCGAGGTTGTAATCGATATCGGAATCGGCAGGAACGGTGATGACGGTGACGTCTTTGGCGAGTTTCTCGAAGTTCCATGGCCAGACGAAGTTGACGTAGCTGAACCATGGCCTTTCTTTCTCTTTCATGGTGAGGACGCCATCGGCAAAGCTGAAGTCGATCTGTGGATCGGTTTCGCTGTCTTTGTAGTCGATGGTGACGGTTTCGACGTTGCCTTTCTTGAGCTCGACTTTGCCAGAGAAGGTCTTGATGTTGAGGGCACCGGCGACACCGGTGGCTTTGTATTGTCTGTCGACGAGGTCGGTTCTGTCGCCTTCTTTGTTGCTATAGGCGATGGCGGTTCCAACGCCTGCGATGGTTCCTCCGACGAGGAAGAGCAAGGTGCCGGCTAAGATAAGTTTTCCAGTTGTTCTCATTCTTGAATCCTCCTTAGATTAAGCGCCAAGCATCCTGCGCTTGGTGCCTCTGGCCATGCTGCCAAGAATGCCAAGGTTGGCTTTTGCCATTCCAACTCCAGCGATGAAGAGGAAGATGGCGAGTCCGAGAGCGGCGATTCCAGCGCCGATCCAGGCAATTCCGGTTCCTGGGTTGCCAGCGATGAAGCTCATGACGCCTCCGATGACGCCACCGGCTAAGCTGGCGGCTAAGGCGATACCAACCACGAATAAGACGATATCGAAGACCCATAACAGGATGAAGAAGACCAAGAAGAGGGACATTGCCACGATAAGGAGCGGGATCCAAAGCGGCGCCCCAAGGATGAGGAGGATGATCGTTCCAGCACTCATTTGCTTGTTCTCACGGATTCTTTCCTCTTTTCTCTCTTTGGCGGTCTCTCTGATGACCGACTTAAGCGGCATATCGAGCTTAATGTTCTTGATGATCATGTCGATGTTGCCAAGTGAGGCGACGGCTTGCTCTTCGCTCATTCCGTTTTCGACACGGTCTTCGATCATTTCGGAGTAGAACTCGATTGAATTTTCTACTTCGTTGCGAGGGTAGCCTCTTAAGGCCCCTCTGATTTCATTTAGGAATTCATTCTTTCTCATCTTACTTTCATCTCCCCTTCGATGTAGGCGTATATATCCATCATCGATTTCCATTCATCCAGGAACACCCGGATTCTTCTTTGCCCTAAAGGCGTTATCGCGTAATACTTCCTTAACCTTCCGTTATGCTCCATCGAATAGGTTTCGACGGCTCTCATTTCTTCTAGTCTTCGGAGAATCGGATACAAGGTTGATTCCGATATCTCGACGTGGGGCGACAGATCCTTGATGATCATGTAACCGTAGGAGTCGCCTTGGAGCAAGGAAGCCAAGACGCAGATATCTAGCATTCCGCGTTTTAGTTGTACATCCATTGAAATACCTCCCAACCTTCGTGTACGCAGGCGTTTATCAAGAAATAAAGAGTATGAAAAAAGGACCCCCAAACGAGGGTCCTTAGTCTAATCAATTAACAATTAGGCTTGGGTGATAGGCATGAATCTGAAGCAGTCAAGGGCAGGGGCTCTCTCGGCGAATTCAAGAACGAAGGTATTCTCGCCTTGGAGAACGTTGACGTTGCCGATGGTGACTTCAACGGTTGGAGCACCCATGACTGGATTGGACTCGATCTTAGCTTCTCCAGCTGGGGTGACCACTTGGTCATTGAGCTTGATGGTGCAGTCGGTACCAAAGACAAAGTCTTCATTCATCTGGTAGTGGGAAGCACCGGCGATGATGAGGGTCATCTCCTGAGCCTTTGGAGAAGTGAAAGCGTAATTCAAAGTAACAGCAGAGGAAACGTTGTAACCAGTGATGTAGGCGCTGCCGCTGTGGCCGTTTTGGATGCCTGTAGTTCTATCAGTGAATTTGCTGAATCCGGCTGGGGTCTCTTCGTTGGTGTAATCTTCGGCTTCGACTCTGATTTCGCCATCGATGACTTTCTTTTCGACGGTGACTTCGACTCTGGTGGAATACATGCCAGCTTTGGTGATGGTGATGTTGGCGGTGCCAAGAGCGACACCGTGGATCTTACCGGTTTCGTCGACGGTGGCAACGCTTTCCTTATCGGAAGCGTAGCTGACACCAGTGGTATCGGTTGGCTTGGTGAGGGTGATCTGGGTGTCTTCGCCGATGTAGGCCTTTAAGCCAGTAGCTTCGGCTTCAAGCTGAACTTCGATTCTTTCCTTAGCTGGAGCGGCTTTGACAGCGATGGTGGCCTGCTGCTTGGAGTAGATGGCTAAGTCATCGATGTATGGGGCTGCGGCTTTGAACGATAACTCTAAGACGTTGTCGCCATTGATGAGGTTCTGGGTGCCAAGAGAGAACTCTTTGAATTCATTGTTGGAACCGGTGGCGGCAAGAGCTTTGCCAGTCATGGCGATAGCGGTGTTGTTGAGCTTGACGTCCATGACGGTGGACATATCGGTGACACCGTCGGAGCTGGCCATCATGATGACGAGCTCGGCGCTGATAGCGGCGTTAGAGGTGAATGTTAAGGTTTCTTTATCGCCGTTGTCTAAGTGAGCGATGCACTTGAGGTCGGAGGCATTGCCTTCGGATCTTGTGTTTTCTGGTGACCAGCCGTCATCTCCGGTGCCCCACCAGCCATCGGCGGCAAAGTGATCGGCATCTTCGAAGTGAAGAGTCGCGGTTGGGGTTGGTCTAGTGACGGTGATGGTGATTGAGCCTTTGTTGTAGCCTTCTAAAGAGGCAGAGATGGAAGCTGTGCCAGGAGCAACGGCGGTGACTTTACCAGTCTGATCGACGGTAGCGACCGCTTCGGCGGATGATTTCCATTCGACGCCGGTGAGGGCTTTGTCGCCTTCTTTGGCGCTGAGCTGGACTGTTTCTTCCATGACTAAGGTCTTCTTGTCACCTTCAGCTGAAACAGTGATTTTTGGTTTTGCTACAGAGGTGGTAGCAGCGGTAGCAGGAGCGCTTTCGGCACCTGACTCTTGTCCGCCAGTTGGGCCACCACAGGAGGCTAAGCCTAAAGCGAGGGCTAAAGCCGCGACTGACAGGAATTTTGTTTTCTTCATTTTTTAATTTCCTTCCTTTATAAAAATGAATAACGGATTCGCCAAACTTCAGCCACTTATGAGTAATGTGAATGCGGTTTGTGAATCCTTGTATGCAATTATTATATAACCTTTAATTTCATATTAAATGAAAAAGTGGAAGGGCTTACATTTCCCATTCCACCTTTACAAAACGCTATTTTTTGTCTAACAAATTTACAATTAGCTGAGATACTGGAATTTCTCCGCACCTTTGGTGTTGAGCCATCTGAGAATCAGCCAAGAGACAAGTCCGAAGAGGACCGCGATGATAAGAAGATAGATTGATGGCATAAGGAAGTTGATGAAGACGAAGAAGTAGAGAAGAGCAAAGGCGATTGGAGCGAGGACTCCAACGAGCATGCAGAAGAGAACTGACATGCTTTGCTTTAAAGCAACGTTCTCATTCGTCCAGTTGAGCATTGGGTATTTGAGGTTGCAAGCAAGGCCAAACACACCGAAGAAGAAGACCATGATGGCTGAGAGGATGGTAACGATGATGAGGTCAAGAATCTCTAGGCCTAGGCCAATTCCAACCATGATGACGCTTGGTATCACAAACGGAAGAGCGATGAGGCAGTGGAACTCGATCTTTGACCAAAGGACCTGCTTCATGTGGATAGGGAAGGCCTGAAGGACAGAGATCTTCTTTCCTTCAAGCGAGACCGATGGGGCAGTGACGACACTTGTGCCAGCGAGGAAGCCGACTGCAAGGAAGATGGCGATAGGAAGGAGGGCCTTTATCATCGCCTCGATGGCATCTGGGCTGACTCCATCCCCGGCGCTGTCTGCCGCCATAGTTTGGATAGCGACTTGGATGGCGTCGTGGTTGACGAGGGCTAAGACGCCGATGATCGGCAAGAAGATGTATCCCAAAGAAGAATTAAGGATGTACATCGCGTTGGAGAGATAGTGTTTGAACTCTCTCTTGATGAGAGTGGAATTGACGCTCTTTTGCTTGTCTTGGCGTTTGTTGCTGGTGATGGCTTTGCCTTTGTTGTTATTCATGAGGATCTTGTTGAAGGTGATCGTGAGGACCCAGTAAACAAGAGCGAACAAAGCGACGCTGATAATGAAGAAGATGATGCCGTGAAGCGGGCTGCCTAAGCAGGCTTTGCCAAAGGCATACGCAGGCATGAATCCGCCAAGCCCTTCTGAGATGGCTTCTGGATCGTTGAAGAGAGCCATGATCCCACCTTCAAGTTGGGAGATGAGGAACATGTAGCCGGCAAATCCAGCAAGGAAAAGAAGGATGATGACGAGGGTTTTGTATCTGCCCAAGTGGGTGGCAACTTTGGCGATGAGCCATCCAAGGATGGCAGTCATGAAAAGGATGACGAAGGAAAGGCCGATCCAAAGAAGGATCTGGAAGACGACGCCTAAAGCAGTCACAAGGCCTGGGGCCATCGCGTAGAAGACGACAAAGAACGGAAGAAGGACAAGGCTTTCCCAGGCAAATCCGGCGAACCAGACGCCAAAGAGTCTCACGAAGAGAAGTTTCCAGGACTGGATCGGGAGAGAAAGAAGGAATTCGTTATCCTTCGCTAAATATAAGGAGTTGTAGGTCATGAAGACGCTGCCGACGATGGCGATCGTGACCGCGGCGATCGCACCCATGCCGAAGTAGGCCCAGGCAGTGTCAGGATTCACGAAATAGGTAGCGCCAAGGCCGATCGCGAACATGGTCGAATAACCAAGGACCGTGAGGATGAGCAAAGTGTAGAGGACAATATATAAAGCAGCTTTACCTCCAGCTACCCTCTTTCCGTTTTTGCCACGGAAAAAGACGGAGAATAGCTCAAGGAACTGCTTTTTGAGCAGAGCTTTGATCATTATTTGTCACCCTCCAACTCAAGGAAGACGTCCTCAAGGGAATCGTCGCCTTTGACCTCTTCCATGGTGCCAGAGCGGATGAGCTGGCCTTTTTTGATGATGGCGACTTTGTCGCAAAGCTTCTCAGCGACCTCAAGGACGTGGGTGCTGAAGAAGATGGCGCCGCCTTCATCGCAGATCTCTCTCATCATGTCTTTGAGGAGTTTGGCGGCCTTTGGATCAAGACCGACGAATGGCTCGTCCATCATGATGAGCTTTGGACTATGGATCCAAGCGCTGATGATGGCGAGTTTCTGCTTCATACCATGTGAATAGGAAGAGATGACGGCTGGAAGGTCTTTCTCAAGTTCGAAAGCGGAAGCGTATTTATGGATCTTCGCTTTTCTTTCTTCGATCGAGACGCCATAGATGTCAGCGACGAAGTCAAGATACTGAAGACCGGTCATGTAGTCATAGAGTTCTGGGTTGTCTGGGATATAGGCCATCTTCTTCTTGCAGCCGATTGGGTCGTCCTTCATCGAGACACCGTCAATGGTGATCGTGCCTTTGTTGAACTGAAGGATGCCAGCGCAAGCCTTGAGAGTGGTGGTCTTGCCCGCTCCGTTGTGGCCGATGAAGCCATATATTTCGCCTGGGGCGATGTGGATGCTTAAATTGTCGACGGCTTTCTTCTCGCCGTAGGTCTTAGTGAGATTTTCGATATTTAACATAGTTACTCCTTGTTTGAAGCACTCAAACTCCTATACCATACCAACTTTTTCAAAAAAGGGCTAGATACTATAGGTTGCGAAAGAATTTTACAAAGGATTTGCTGATGATTTTTACAAATTAGAGCAATTTTTAAGCAAAGAGCTTTAAAAAATGAAATAATATAAGCAATGAAATTTAATAATCCGATCTTTCGGAAGGCGCGAGTTATAACCTCGCCATTTACGTGGTTAGTCATAGCTGTCTGTTTGGGGCTCAATTTTGGTGTGTCCTATTTGGCGAGCTCGACCTTACACGGCATCGGGGTCATGCTTTACCTCGATTGCATTTTCACGATCCTCGTCAGCTGCATCTACGGTTACTTCCCAGGTCTCATCGTCGGCATGGGCACAAACCTCCTCAACTGCATCTTTGATGGAGATTCGATTTACTACGCCTTCATCTCCGGATTCATCGCCATCGCCGCCGGCCTCATGATGAGGACAGGCATGTTCAGGAAATGGTGGGGTTACATCCTCGCCGTTCTTGTTTTCTCCTTCCTCGGTGGCGGAGTCGGCTCTGTCGTCACCTACTTCTTATATGGGCAGAATGTCGACGTCATCACCCCAAGCCTTTGCGCAGATCTCTATAACAACTTCGGAATGACACCGTTCTGGGCGAGTTATTTTGCGAGCTCCCTATGGGATCTGCTCGATAAGACCATAACGATGGTCATCGTCCTCGCCGTCTTCCTTCTTTACCCAAAGAACGAGAAAGCCATCGAATTCTTCCCTAATACCTTCATGTTAAGGAAGCCATGGAATGAGCCGGTGAAACGCAAATTCTATGAGGAGACGTCCATTCATTCCCTCGATTTCAAGATCATC
>CADBDO010000065.1 GCA_902793515.1 uncultured Erysipelotrichaceae bacterium
GTCAAACAAGGCGCTGACGTCAAACAGAATAGCCTCGCCTTCTCTCTCCATAGCTCTGGCCACCCATCCCGCCAGGAACTTCGTCTCATGCAGCGTCTCGTGAGCCCTAAGTACTTCATGCCAGTTCATGGCGAATACCGCATGCTCAAACTCCATGGCGACATCGCTATCGATATGGGTCTTGAGAAAAACCACGTCTTCATTTGCGACAATGGCGATATGCTCACCCTCGAGAACCATAAGGTCACTAGAGGCGGCCACGCCCAAGCTGAAGCCGTCTATATCGATGGCAATGACATCGACGGTCTTTCCACAAACGTCATGCGCGATAGAGCCACCCTCAAGAGCGATGGCATGATCGCCGTTTTGGTGTCCATCGATTCCAAAAAGAACCAATTGCTCTCTTCGCCAATCGTCTACGCTCGCGGCTTCTTTGAAGGAGGCAGCGACGCCCACATCATCAGACACGCTCAGATGGCAGCCGAAGAATCCCTTAAGAACATCATGACCAAGAAGGTCACCTTCAACGAGATCAAGACTAAGAACATCATGACCAAGAAGGTCACCTTCAACGAGATCAAGACCTCCCTTAAGAATTCCGTCTCCCACTACATCTACCGTAAGACTGAGCGTAGCCCAATGATCATCCCGCTCATCATGAGCTTAAACGACAACAACTAAGATGCTCATACTTGCAAGCGCATCACCTCGAAGACGCGAGCTTTTAAGAAAACTCGTGCCTTCTTTTATTTCCATCGTCCCTAATGTTGATGAACGAGCCATCGATGGGGTCAGGAAAGCCAAAGACCTAAGCACTGAGGAAGCACGTCTTAAAGCTTATGAGGTTTTTTCCGTGAATCCTGAAGATGAAGTTCTTGGGTGTGACACGATTGTTATCTGTGAGGGCGAAGTCTTAGGCAAGCCTAAGGATAAAGAGGACGCGTTTAGGATGCTTAGGAAACAAAGTGGCAAATCCACCAAAGTCTTATCCTCATACACCTACATCTCTAGCCAAAAAGAGATCTCGAGGACAGTTACCTCCACAGTCATCTTCAACGAACTCTCTGATGAAGAAATTTGGGCCTATATAGAAAAATTCCAGCCTTTCGACAAAGCTGGAAGTTATGGCATTCAGGATGATTTTCCTTTGATCAAGAAGATCGAGGGTTCCTATTACAACGTTATGGGATTACCTGTTGAGGATTTAGAGGAGCACGTCTTTAAGCGTTAAAGATCTTCTCGTAGACCTCTTCGGCGTTATCTTTGACAACCAAAGTTAACTTGTCGCTCTTCTCAATGAAGCCAGTCACACCGGCTTCTTTTATTTTCTCTTTGTTGATCTTGGAATAGTCCTTCAAGTGGACGATGATTCTTGATCCTTCACGGGAGGAATCGATGTAATTATCCTCTCCTCCGAGAGCCTCAAAATATTCGGATTTTGAAGCGATAGGAAGAGATTTCACAGGCTTTTTGCTGAAGATTTTGATTAAAACGAAGACAAGAACGCCAAGGATGATGACGCCAAGGCCGATGAGAAGGCCGATAAGTAATGGATTAAGTGTGAACATAGGTGGATTATAGCACAACGCGAGCGTGCTAAAATATACCTCCAGCAAACAAAATAACACTTCAAGCCATTAATAAAGTACAAGGAGGAAACCTGATGAAACAGAAAATCCTTTATGCACTCGTCATGTCGGCTGGACTGCTTCTTTCTTCATGCGGTGACCTTCAGGGCAACTCTCAGGCGTCTTCGATGCAAGAAACAAGCGTTCCTGCCACTGACCGTTCTTCAATTGAGGCCCCGACCTCTGACAGCGTGGATGAAGACATTGAGAGAAAGATCATCCTTAGGGATAATGCCACAACCTTCACTGGCTCAGGCATCTCCGTCCAAGAGAACACAGTCATCATTTATAAACCTGGAACCTATAACGTCTCAGGAACCCTTTCAAACGGTTCGATCTACGTCACAGACGACTCCGACCAAGAAGTCGAGCTCGTCCTTAACGGTGTCTCCATCACCCAAAGCGGGAATAACACCCTCGCCCCGATTTATAGCGCCAGAAAAACCAAACTTAAGATCAAGAAATACAAAGGCACCACTTCCACGATCACCGATAACCGTGTCGCGATTGCCGATGATGCCGATGACAGTGCGGCCATCTTCTCAAATAAGAAGCTGAGCATTGTTGGCGCAGGCACTCTTAACGTCATCGCCAATCTTAAGAATGGCGTAGCCTCTGACACCAAGATCGAAGCCAAAAACGGAACCCTTTCTATCAAAGCCAAGAACAAAGGCATGAAAGCCGATAAATCCATCGTCCTTGGCCACGCCGAAGACGAAGGCACCATCTCCATCGAAGCCACCAATAACGACGGCATCAACGTCGAGAAGAAAGACGGTGACACCTTCGATGAAGGCGACGTCAAAGGCGTTCAGTTCAACAAAGGAACCTATACCATTGTCTCTAAAGACAAAGGCGTCAAATCCGGCTATGACGTCGAGATCGTCGACGGCAGTCTAAATATCACCTCAACTGGCGATGATGGCATCAACGCTGAAAATGACGTTTACGTCAAAGGCGGAACCACCACAATCAGTGCGGGAGACGATGGCATCCACGCCGACAACAAACTCGCGATCTCTGGCGGAAGCACAACCGTCACCAAATCATTTGAAGGCTTAGAGGCCCTCAACCTTGAGATCTCTGGTGGAACCAATAGCGTCATCGCTAGCGACGATGGCCTTAATGCCGGAGGCGGAAACGATTCCTCTAGCTCAGAAACCCCTTGGGGTCCTCGTGGAGGCGAATCATCCACCGCATCGTCCGCTGTCCTCACCATCTCTGGCGGCATGAACTACATCCAGTCCACAGGCGATGGAATCGACTCAAACGGAAACCTCTATGTCACTGGCGGAACTACCGTCGTCAATCAGTCCGGAAACGGAAACGGCCCTCTCGACTATGGCGAAAGAGGCGAATTCAAACAGTCTGGCGGCACCTTGGTCGCTTATGGAGCGAATGATATGCTCGTCACATCTAGCGGCACCCAGTATTCGTTCCTTGGCTCATATACCTCTGGCGTGAGCACTTCTAACTACTTTGCTATTGCAAATGGCGGCTACACTTGGCTCATCAAGCCACAGACCACCACCGCTTATTCGCTGTATATCTCTAGCAGCGACTTCGTAGAAGGCTCTGTCGTCTTCTCTTACGTCACTAGCGCAACGGCGACAGGCGAGCTTCTTAGAGGCTTATACAAAGTATCTGGTTCAGTTTCTGGAACCCAGATCTCTGGAGGAACCTGGAGCTCAACCACCATCAACATCGGCACCGCTAGCGGAGGCCACGGAGGCGGCCCTGGCGGCGGAGGCGGAGGCCCACAAAGACCATAAACTAAAAGGTCAGCAATCGCTGGCCTTTCTTTTTGCTATAATTGTCCCATGAGCGACATCGTCGAAATCGAAGCCAAAGCCTTAGTAAGCAAAGAGGACTATGAGAAATTGGTCTCTCTTTTTAAGGAGAACCGCTCATACGTCCAGATTAACTATTACATCGATACAAAGAATTCTGACGTTAGGAAGAAAGGTCTTTCCCTTCGCGTCCGTTTCAAAGACATGAAGTTTGAGATGACCGTCAAGGTTCCTAGGACCGAAGGTCATATTGAGAAGAACGTCTATATCACCGACGAGGAATTCGAAGGCATCAATGGCCAGACTTCCTTCCCAGATAATGAAATCAAAAAGTATCTCGAGGAAGCGGGTATCGATACCTCAAAGCTCTTCATCAAGACCGTTCTCTCAACAAGAAGAATCGATGCCGAATATGAAGGCGGAGAACTTGCCATAGACATGAACAACTACTCTGGCATAACCGACTATGAGGTTGAGTTAGAGCACAAGGATATGGCCACCGCGACAAAGTATCTGAAACAGTTATTTGACGATAATGGCATCCCGTTTGAACTAAACAAAAGAAACAAGATCAGACGGGCTTTAGAGGCTATTGGAGAATAAAAAAAGCGCCAAATTGCTGGCGCTTTTTAATTTTTGAAGTACTTTTCTTCGTCGATGAGGCACTGCTCTTCGCCAGGTTTGATTGGCTTACGGTCAGTACCGACTGGACAGGTTGGGAACTTCGGACACCACTCTCCGCAAAGGAGGTCGGCGTATCTTCTGGCTCTTGGGATGAAGGTGCGAATCTCTTCTTCGTTATATCCTACCTGGACTCTCTTGTCGTCGACGATGATCGGACGGCGGAGGACGGAAGGATTGTTTTTGATGAAGGTGATGAGCTCGGAGACTTTCATCTCGTCGAAGTTGATGTTCTGTTCCTGAACAATCTTACTTCTTGGGGAGATGATCTCATCGGTTCCGTCGATGCACTTCGTGATGATGTCACGAATCTCAGCTTCATTAAGGGAACCGCTGAAGATATCTTTGCTGGTATATGGGATCTTTTGATCATCGAACCACTTCTTTACTTTGCGGCAGGATGAGCATGATGGTGAGTAATAAATCTTAATCATACGAGCGTATTGTAGCCTTTTTACAAGCCTCTCGCATTAACTTTGTTAATATTTACTTCCTCTCGTTTCTCTTCTAGAATGAGCGGGAGGTATCTTATGACGCGTATTTTATCTGGAATTAAACCTACTGGAAAACTCACTTTAGGCAACTATATCGGCGCACTCCGCCACTTCAAAGACTTCCAAGAGTCTGGAGAGGTCTTCATTTTCATCGCTGACCTTCATGCTTTGACAATGCCAATCGATCCAAATGAACTTAGGGAGAACAGCCGTGACCTTGCCGCTTTCTATCTCGCTAGCGGACTCGACCCAAAGAAATGCACCATCTTCCTTCAGTCGACTGTCTCCGCGCACGCTGAACTTAACGCCATCCTTCAGAACTATCTCTACATGGGCGAGCTTAGACGCATGACCCAGTTCAAAGACAAGTGCTCGAAGATGAATGACAGCGAAATCGGACTTGGCATTTTCGCTTACCCAGTCCTTATGGCCGCTGACATTCTCCTTTATGACGCCAATATCGTCCCAGTCGGCGAAGATCAGACCCAACACGTCGAGATCTGCCGCGATCTCGTTAAGAGATTCAACCACCGCTACGGTGACGTTCTCGTCATGCCACGCGCCCAGGTTACCAAAGTCGGCGCCCGCATCATGTCACTCAGTGACCCAACCAAGAAGATGTCCAAGAGCGATCCTAAAGGCGACATCTTCCTCAAAGACGACGAGAAGACCATGCGCAAGAAGATCATGTCCGCCGTCACCGATATGGTTGGCAAGGTCAACTATGACCCAGAGAACCAGCCAGGCGTCTCTAACTTACTTACCATCTATGCCGCATTAAGCGACATCACCCCACAGGAAGCAGCCGAGAAGTTCAAAGATTCCGGCTATGGCGATTTCAAGAGAGCCGTTGCCGACAAAGTCATCGAAGAACTTGCTCCATTCAAGGCGCGCTACGAAGAAATCATCGCTTCAAAGTCCTACGTCGAGATTCTTAAGGAAGGCGCCAAGAAAGCCGAAGAGGTTGCCAAGAAGACCTTGAAGCGTGTCCAGAATGCCGTTGGCCTTCTCTCCCTTGATGACTAAGAAACTTATCTTCATCGATTTAGACGGAACGTTGTTAAACGATTCTTTTGAGCTGACTCCTTATACCCTAAAGACCCTCAAAGAAGTCTCTAA
>CADBDO010000066.1 GCA_902793515.1 uncultured Erysipelotrichaceae bacterium
AACAAGACTTTGAGGAAGGTCTTGTATTTGCCTTTGACGATGAAGGCGATGAAACCGCCTCCCATAGCCGCGACCCCGGCAAAGCCGATAGTCGGAAGGATAGCGGACACGGTTAAGGCAAACCCGTTTGTCGGAGATGCGATTGCAGTGGAGATGCTTAAGTCAAAAAGCGACCCGAAAACGATGCCAACGACCGCGATTCCCCACGCGATGATTAAAGGGATTCTCATGTTCTTCATATGATAGACCTCTGCCTATTATTATACGTGTTCGAAAAAGCTTTGTTTTTCCTTCTTTTGCTTGGGGTGAAATACTTTCTTCATTTCTCCTCTTTTATGAAATAAACTTATCTCATATGGATGATTTCTTTAGGTTTGACGGCGACTATGCTCGCACGCCTGAAGGCTGGGGCTCTTGGCAACAGCTTTTGATGGTCACGTCCTTTGTCGTGGCGATGGTCTTTTTCGCAGTCTACTTTGGCATGAAGTATCGCCATGAGGAGGAAGCGAAGAAGCTTTTCGTTTTGAAAGTCACCGCCATCGTGATCGATGTGGTTGAACTCACCAGGATCATCGCATTGGTCTTTGGTGGGGGAAACGGCCCTGAGGCTCTCCTTTATTACTTGCCTTTATTCCTTTGCAGCTTCCAGTTCATCTCAATCCCGGTTGCTGCTTTCGGGAAAGGAAAGATTCGCGAAGCCGCGACGGATTTCCTCTTCCTCTTTGGCATTCTTGGGGCGATCGCCGGAACGTATGGGGCAGGGCAAAACTATGGCGCATATCCGGTCTGGAGCTTCCACAACGTCTTCTCAACCATCACCCACACGATGTCAGGTTTCGCTGGCTTATATGTCGCGATAGTCGGCCTACTCACCCTCAAGGTGAAGAACATCAAATGGGTCGTCGCTATATTGTTTGGCTTTGCCATCGTCGCCTACATCGTCGATATCACGATCGACTACAACTACATGTTCCTCATGAGGGGAGATGGCACACCGTATGACATCTTCTATAACCTCGTTAACGGAAACCGCATTCTCTATCCGCTCACCGTCATGTTCCTCTTCATGCTTTATATGGCTGCGGTCTATGGCACCGCATATGCCATACCATCCTTCAGGAAGCAGGCTTTTGAGAGGGAACCTGCTACCCAGGCAAATTGACCGATTTTTTCGCTGGACTTACAATAGCGGTGCTATTTAGGTAACAATATGAAAAAGAAACCATTATTATTCGCCGCATCGGCCGCCGCATTCCTCTTAGGCTCATGCAGTCCATTCACTTCCCACTGGAGCGCCAAGATGTTCATCCATTCGAACAACTCGCATTCCGCATCCATGTCTTTCGATGAGTTCAAAGGCCTCATCGTCTTCAACATGAAATGCAAGGACGATACATATAACGCTCTCACGTATGACCTCAAATTGACCGAAGGCAAATTCAATATCTCTTACGCCTATGCGGAAGATGATGTCAAAGAGGTTGTCACGATCGAAGGAACGGACAGCAAAGAAGGCTGGGTTGCCCTCCCAAAAGAAGGGCAGTTCTATCTCCTCGTCGAATCGGAAGGAACCTCCAAATCAGGCGACTTCAAATTCGATCTCAAGAGCTACTCCGACCTTGCTGTCGCTTAGTGAAGAAATAGGTAATTATTTACCCTTATAAGTGGAGGGTCCTTATGGAAATAAGGGCCCTTTTTTGTTACACTACTTGGTAGAAAACATAAGGAGACACATATGGCAATCGCTGATGAAATTTTTATACAGAACATGAACGATATCCTTAACAATGGAACCTGGGATACCGATTATCCAGTCCGCCCACACTGGGAGGACGGAACCCCAGCCCACACCGTTAAGAAATTCTGCATCGTCAATCGTTACGACTTAAGCAAAGAGCTTCCGATCCTCACCATCCGCAGAACTTATTTCAAGTCCTGCCTCGATGAGCTTCTTTGGATTTGGCAGAAGAAGAGCAACAACATCCATGACCTCCATTCCCACGTCTGGGACAGCTGGGCGGATGAGACTGGCTCAATCGGAAAGGCCTATGGCTATCAGCTCGCCAAGAAATCGATTTACCCAGAAGGCGAATTCGATCAGGTCGATAGAGTCCTCTATGACCTCAAGCATAACCCACATTCCCGCCGCATCATGACCAACCTCTATAACTTCGAGGATCTCCATGAGATGCATCTTTACCCATGCGCCTACTCGATGACCTTCAACGTCACCGGCGACACCCTCAACGGCATCCTCAACCAAAGAAGCAACGACATGCTTGCCGCGAACAACTGGAACGTCCTTCAGTACAGCCTTCTCCTTATCATGTTCGCCCAGGTAAGCGGACTCAAGGTCGGTGAGCTCGTCCACGTCATCGCTGACGCCCACATCTATGACCGCCACGTCCCAATCGTCAAAGAGATCATCGCCAAGAAGCCTCACAAAGCTCCTAAGCTCTGGGTCGACCCAAACATCAAGAACTTCTATGACTTCACCGTCGATAGCTTCAAGCTCATCGATTACGAATACGAGCCTCTCGACAAGAAATTCGAGGTCGCTATCTAATGATCCGCATCATCCTTCACGTCGATAAGGAGTGGGGCATCGGCAAAAGAAACGGCCTCATGTTCAACCTTCCGAAAGACATGGCCTTTTTCAGGAACACCACCAAAGGCCACGTCGTCGTGATGGGGGAGAACACCCTTCTTTCCTTCCCTAACTCCAAACCGCTCAAGAACCGCACGAACATCGTCCTTTCAGCAGACCCAACCCACGAATACGAGGGCTGCATCAACCTTCACACCATGGATGATCTCCATAAGAAGATGAATGAGATCGCCGAAAGCGGAGAGGATGTCTATGTCATCGGCGGAGCAAGCATCTATAGGGCTCTCTTGCCTTATGTGGATGACGCTCTCGTGACGAAAGTCGATGCGGTAGGGGGAGCGGACGTCTTCTTCCCTAACCTCGACGAAGATCCTTCCTTCGAATGTGTCGAGCAAAGCGAGAAAGAGAAGGACGAGGACGCTTGCATCACCTTCACGCGCTACGTGAACAAAAACAAATTACCTCTATAAAAACAAAAGACGAAGAACAGGTCATGCGCCTGTTTTTTGTTTACACAAAAGAAACGATACGGGCTGTATCAATCATAATGCTTTACATGGGCACTTTCATGTGATTAACTAGTTTCGCAAACTAGATAACCTCGTGACGATAACAAATAACAATACGGAGCCGAATATGAAAATAGCCTTATCAACCGAATCCTCAAGCGATCTCCCAAGAGACCTTGCGGAAAAACATAGCATCCACGTCATCGCCTTCACCGTCGTGAAAGGCGAGGAAACCGTCAAAGACGGAGAAGAGACCTTAGAGAGCCTTTATTTCTTCGTCCAAGAGAAGAAGATGCTTCCACGTACGACCGCGATCAACGTTGAGGAATTCAAAGAGCATTTCTCAAGCCTTCTCAAAGAATATGATGCGGTTGTTCATGTCAGCATGAGCCACGCCTGCTCTAGCGCTTATGACAATGCCGTTGCCGCTGCAAAAGAATTCGAAGGCAAGGTCTTTGTCGTCGATTCCCTCGTCTTCCACACAGGACAGGCTCTATTGGCCTTATATGGCGCTTCGCTCATCAAAGACGGACTCAAACCAGAAGAGATTGCTGATGCCTTAAAAGAAAGAGCGAACCACATATCAACTACCGCCACCCTTGAAACGGTCAATTACCTCTATAAAGGCGGAAGATGCAACGCCCTTGCCATGATCGGCGCCAATATCCTTGGTCTCCGTCCGATGGTGGAACTCCGCGAAGGCTCAATCAAGCTTGCGAAGAAATTCATCGGTCCTCGTAGGCTTTGGACCAACGCCTATATCAATTTCGTCCTAAACAGAATCGAAAAGAATGGCGCGGACAAAAACGTTGCCTTCGTCTCATCAACCACTGATATGCCTGAAGCCACTGAGGTCGCTGTCAGAAAACTAAAAGAAGCGGGATTTGCAAACGTTTTTGTCGCTAAAGCGGGTGCCACGATCGGAACCCACACCGGCCCAGGAACTTTCTCCATCGAATACATCGCCGACGGACCTCATACCTGGTCAATCTTCTAAAAAGAAAACCGGCCCAATCGGGTCGGTTCTTTTTTATTTTTCTTCTTCGGCGTCGATGACGTCGTCTTCTTTCTTCTCGGAATCGTTAAGATCATCGAAGCTGAGAGGAACTTTCTCTTTGGTGATCGCATAGGCGATGTCGATGACCCAGACGATGAAGGAAACGCCAGGGATGCAGTTGATGATGAAGAAGACTAAGCGTCCTGTGTTGCTCGCTTTGTCCTCAATAAGGATGAACAAACGGTAGAGGAAGCAGAACCAGAAGAAGACGCTGAAGATGATTTTGACGACTTTGTCGAGTGAGTCGTACCACTTGATGTAGGAATCCATAAACAAACCTCTATTTGAACGCGACTATTATAGCAAAGAAAAAGGCTCCCACTAGGGGAGCCCTAAGTTTTAAAAGGGAATTAGGCAGCTTTGCCAACGGAACCGAAGAGTTCCATCTTCTCTTTGACTTTGGCTTTGATGGCCTCAACGCCTGGCTTGAGGATCTTACGTGGATCGAAGCCTTTCTCTTTGTTGGCGGCACTTGGGTCGGCTTTGCCTTCGGCGCAGTACTTGATGGTAGCGGCGGCGAAGACTAACTGGCACTCAGTGTTGACGTTGATCTTGGACATGCCTTTGGCGATAGCGGCTTTGACTTGCTCATCTGGGATGCCGGTTCCGCCATGGAGAACGAGTGGGATGCCAGAGGTGGCAGCCTGGATCTTCTCTAAAGCGTCGATATGGAGACCTTTCCAGTTTTCTGGATAGATGCCGTGGATGTTGCCGATGCCAGCAGCGAGGAAGTCAACGCCAAGGGCGACGATCTTCTTGCACTCTTCTGGGTCAGCGACTTCACCATCAGCGGTGACGCCATCTTCGGTTCCGCCAATAGCGCCGACTTCGGCTTCGATGGAGAGGCCTTTATCGTGGGCAAGGGCGACGAGCTCAGCGGTCTTGGCAAGGTTCTCTTCGATTGGGAGGGAGCTGCCATCGAACATGACGCTAGAGAAACCAGCGGCGATGCACTCCTTGACGGCATCATAGGTGCCATGGTCAAGGTGGAGGGCGACTGGAACGGTGATGCCTCATCCATGGCACGAACCATAGCGGCGACGACTTTGAATCCGCCCATGTACTTGGCAGCGCCAGCGCTGACACCAAGGATGACAGGGGATTTGAGTTCTTCGGCGGTCTGAAGGACGGCTTTGGTCCATTCTAAGTTGTTGATGTTGAAATGTCCGACGGCGTAGTGACCATCGTGGGCAAGCTTCAACATTCTTGTTGCATTAACGATCATTTATTTTGAACCTCCTAAGTTCAATCAGTACGTAAATTATCATTCATATTCGGTTTCGTTTCAATCATTCTAATAAGAATGACTGAGGAAAAGAAAAAGGACCGCGTGTTGCGGCCCTTTAAAGGTTTGCCTAAGGATTAGGCCATAGCGACGTCAGTGATGAAGGTGACGGCCGCGATGGCTGGCATGATGAAGTTGCTGCTTCCATCGGAAACGGAAGTGGCGAACTCAAGGGTGTTCTCACCTTTGATGAGGTTGGTGTTCTTGAGAACGAGCTGTTGTAAGGAACCATCTTTTGGAAGGTCGAAATCAACAGTGGTGACGGATAAGCCATTGACCTTGATGGTGATGAAGTCAATGAGGTTGTCGATTGGGACGTTCTTGATTTCACCTAAGGCAAGATAAACATCGATGTCAGACGCGCCATTGGTAGTGGTGGTGACGGTGAACTTCATGGAGCCGCCAGACTTGAAGCCGGTAGCGACTTCCCAGCCAGTTCCTTCGAGGGTAGCGAATTCTGCATCGCCGACGTCGAGATCGATCTCAGCGTCGCGAGCGGTCAAGACATAGGTGTTTCCAAATTCGGACTTGGTGGAAGTGACGCTTCCGGCCGCATCGTCATAGGTGACGTACTCATTGTCTTTGAGGACCGTTTCAGGAAGCTGAGGGGTGTTGGCAAGGAGTTCTTTCTTGGTCTTCTCATAGCTGTCGCTGTAGCTGTTGTAGTTGGCGAAGCTCGTGAGGAAGGAGACGCCGGTGATGATTAAGGCAACGGCGCCAAGAACGATGGCGATGGTGGAAATGAGGTGGTATTTGATGGTTTTGAGCAACTTTTCAAACTTATTCATTTTCTTCAGCCTCCTCTCCGCCATTCTTAAGGATGTTCAAGATGGTAAGGACACAAGCCGCAGCACCGATGGCGAGTCCGCTGAAAGCGAAGGCGTCAATGGATACAAGGGCTGGTTGCCACCATAAGTAAGCATCCTTTGGTGGGATTGAAACGATAGCTTCAGATGGATCGGCAGATTCATTGTAAGTAGCGTTTCTCCACATAGCGTGGCAGTAAGCATAAGCGATTTCGTGCATGGCTTCGCGTAAACGCCACTGGACACGAACTGGAGTGGTCGCAGCGGTGCCGATAGCATTGGCAACGGTGTTTCCACCACCGAGGTTGAGGTTGCCGCCATAACGGAAGGAGAAACCAATATCCATGTTGGTCTTGTTCTCGGTCATGTCGGTGATGATCTGTCCACGGAATCCCCATTCTCTGCGGAGGACACCTTGGATAAGGGCTTCGTTACCACCGGTCCAGAGACCACCGATACGGTTGAAGGAGGTCATGATACCGACGGTGCCGCCATTCTTAACGGCTTCTTCGAAGGAGCGGAGATAGAGCTCACGGAAGGTTTGCTCAGTCATCGGCCGTAGATGCTGATGCCTTTGATGATCTCAGAGACATAGCGGCCGGAGAGGATTGGGTCTTCAGACTGGTAACCGCAGTTTCTGCCACCATAGGTTGAACGGTGGAGGTTGCAGTTTGGTGAGAAGATGCCATCAGCGCCAGAGGCGTTCATGTCATTACCCATTGATTTTCCGAGCTTGTAGGTAAGAGCTCTGTTCCAGGCTTGGCAGCCCATGGTTGGGCCAGGGTAGGCTGGGCAGTTGATTTCATCGTTCTGTCCTAAGCCACCGCCGATCATAGCGGCACCTTCTTCAAACTTGAAGGCACTGGCGTTACTAGAATCACGTAAGCCGATCTCGGTCATACCACGTCCAGCGTAGTTGGAGTTTTCGGTAACGATCTTCTTGGAGTTGTCGAAGTCAAGCTGATCAAGGACGCCATTCCATTCTTCGGCGTCGTAATCTTCACCACACTTCATACCGATTTCGGTAAGCTGGCCATTCTCCATGAGTTTGGCATCTCCGCCGCTGTTCCAGGTTGGAGCGTCGGCTGGGACTGGGTCTCCCCAGTAATCAGTGGTGGCGTTGTCCCAGGTGTCGGACATGGTCTTGCTGAAGCTGTAGTTGGCGATTGGCTCTGGATCGGAGAGACGGTCCATAAGCTTGTCGGTCCAAGGCTTGTTTGGCTCACAGTCAGTAAGAAGGGCTGGGAAGTGGTCGCGGTGGACGAATTCGATGTTCTGGTCGACGGAGGAACCATCGATTGGCATGCCTTCGTAAGCGGTATCGCCAGTGAAACGGTTCTCAACGGTCTCACCAGTGACTTCGTCTTTGTCGATCATGACGTCATTGGAGACCTTGTAGGTCACAGGCGACATGTTTTCTTTGACGTGGTGGGCGTCGGTCATGAAGTTGAGGACATAGTCACCAGCTTCAAGCTCGTAACCGGTGTGGCCATTGCCGTTGGCATCGTAGTCGTCATAGGACTTGAAGTCCTTGGTATCGACTTCGATATCAATGGTGCAGACCTCGCCAGGTTTGAGTAATGGGGTCTTTTCGTAACCGACTAATTTGCGGTAGGACTTCTCGATTCCGCCAGGGGTGTATGGAGCGGTGAGGTAAATCTGAACGACGTCTTTACCTTTGTATTCGGTACCGGTGTTGGTGACCTCAACCTTGAAGTTGAGTTTCTCATCGGCTTCGATTTCGCTTCCGGTCACTCTATTGGCTTCAACGAGTTTCCAGCTGAAGTCGGTGTAGGACATACCATAACCGAATGGATACTGAACGACGTTGTCATATCCATTGTATGGATCCTGGTCCCAGAAACCTTCGGCATCAGCGGTCTCGAACCAACGATAACCCATGTAGATGCCTTCGGTGTATTCGGAGTAGCAAGCGTAGTTGTAGAAAGCAGCACCGCCGGAACCTCTACCAGCTTTGCTGAAGAAGTCAGAGGATTTTCCGCCTTCATAGTGGCGGGTGTGCTTAGCGCAAGAACGATAGTAGGTGATGTTGTATTCTGGGCGATATGGAGTGGTGTCGGTCATATGTCCAGAAGGGGTGACATTACCAAAGACGACATCAGGGATGGCGAGGGCTCCTTGGCCACCGGTGACGCCGACGTTGAGGACGGCATCGATGCCGTCTGGGATTTCATCATTGATGTTCTTGACGAAATCGAGAGTCATGTTGTTGGTGCTGTTTTCGATGACGATGACGTTTTCGAAGTCAGCAGCAATCCGACGGAGGGCGTATTCTTCTTCGGTTGAGATTTCAAGATAATCGCGTTCCTCGTCTTTGACGGTGGATCCGCTCTTATGGGTTGAATCGCTTGAAGAAAGCTTGTTTTGATAGTGAGGGCAGTCGCTGTTCTCACCAGCGTGACGAGAGATGACGAAGAAGGCGGTGTCACTGTAGGCTTTGGCCTCTTCGTAGAGTTCCTTATACTTGGTATCGATCTCTAAGGATGGCTCGCGGATGACGAAGTAGCTGTCAAGCGAGGTCATGATGGTGTTGGAGTCGCCTTCAGCCTTGTGCCAATCCTTGTAGTAGGCAGGAAGGTTTGGGTTGACTTCGAGGCCTCTCTTTTCGAGGGCGCTGTTGAAGTCATAAGACTTGTGGCCTTTTGTTCCGACCATCTCGGAACCGGAGGACATGATGTACCAGTCGACGGAGCCATGTCCGAAAACGTTGACCTTTTTAACGGTGTCTTTGCTGAGTGGAAGAGTACCGTTGTTCTCAAGCATGACGATGCCTTCGCCTTCGACTTCGACGGCGAGCTCGTCACCCATGCCGGACGATGAGCGGGTCATTGCGCTCGTGTCGGCTGGGGCTGGGGTCGTGAGATAGGTATTCATGGTGCTGGCGCCATCACCGAAGGCCCAGCTGTTACCGATCACTAATGCAACACCAGCAGCAGCAATCACAGGTAAGCAAGCGACCGAAACGATAAGTCTAGTCCTCTCCTTACCTGATAAGGAAGATAGTTTTCCCATTTGTTTTTCCTTTCTTTTTTGGATATGTGTTTGGTTAGCAAAGAGCCCCCTTGCTTAACCGATATCACTAAAGTGATACTCATTGAAAGCGTTTTAAAAATTGACTATCTTGCTATTCGACTAAGTCAAACCTCGCGTGTGGAAAGTGCTATATTATGTCCAAAACACTAATATTTTACATTTACAAACCAAGCTCAAAAAGGCGATACATCGGCAAATCATTAACATTTGTTAATATTTTGAAGAATTGACTATCTTGCTCGTTTTTCTAGAGGTTGGAAATTATCAAAAAAATTGCACTTTTATTGAAGATTTTGGATTGAGGGGGTAAGGTCTAAATAAGGTCGACACCCGAATATGAACGAAAAAGAAGAACTTAATATGCTTCGCGACATGCTTGAGCATATGCCAGGCGGAGCTTTTACCTATGAGGCAGAAGGGGATCAGAAATTCATCTATGTCTCGCCATCCCTTTATAAACTTCTCGGTTACGAAGACGAAGAATCGTTTTTGAAATCGGTCAATTACAGCTTCATTAATTTCGTCCACCCAGACGATTATGAGAAGATCCAGCAAGAGATCGATGAGCAGATTTCCGAATCGGATATCGACTTCTGCGAATACCGCGTCAAGAAAGCCGACGGCACATTCATCTGGATGCTTGACCGCGGCAAGATCATGAGACGCCCTGACGGATCAAGATTCTTCTATGTTGTCGTCTTAGACGAGAACGCGATCATGCATAAGAGACTTGAGACCGCCAAAAAGGCGAAGCAAGACTCTCTCACTGGCCTTCTTAATCACCAAGCCATCGTTATGGAAATCAACGCCCTCATACAAGACCACTGCGAAGGCGTCTGCATGATGCTTGATATCGATGACTTTAAACGTATCAACGACAACTATGGACATATTGAAGGGGATAGAGTCATCGTCACCCTTTCGAAAGCCTTGCTCACTGAATTCCCTAACGCCCTCGTTGGCAGATTCGGTGGAGACGAATTCCTTCTCTACTTCGTTGGAGCCAAAGAGGAAGACCACGCAGAGGAATTAGGCATGAAGGTCGTTAAGATCATGAACAAGATCAAGATCAACGGAAGCATACCTCTATGCGGAAGTATCGGAATATCTCTATCGAGAGGCGGATTCTTCTCCGTTGACGAAGCGGTCAGAAAAGCCGATGAGGCGATGTACTCCGCGAAAAAGTCAGGCAAAAATCAATTCGCAATCAGATAAAAATCGCTGGCAAATCGCCAGCTTTTTTTATATTTTCAATGAAAAGTAACACACTAGTGTTAATGAGCCTATAATCTTTGTGTCGAAAGGTGAAACTATGAAACGCGTATTATTCCTCTTTCTCGAAAACGGCCAGGCGGCCATAAACGCCCTCGATGGAATTCGTTCCGAAGGATATAACGGAACACTTGTCGGAGGCGCCTCGTTAAGACATGCCTTCGAAGACATGCTTCCAGAAGAGAGACATTTCTTCTCTCTTGCCAACTGGGAAGCTGACAACAACAAAGAATCGACTCTTTCTCTTTTCATCGTTGATGAGAAGAGCATCTCAGAACTAAAAGGTGCAATCCGCAAATGCACCGATGATTTCAAAACCGTCAAAGGAGCCTTTTTCAGCCTCCCTCTTGATGACTACGAAGGCAGCTTCTAATGGACGGCTTTATTTTTCTATACGCAGCAGCGATAGTCCTTGTTGGTCTTTTATCTACTAGGTTGATGAAGGTCATCAAGATGCCTTTTGTGACTGGCTATATCATCACGGGCATCATTATGGGTCCTTTTGTTTTCGGACTCTTCTTCAACGGCTTTGATTTCCTTAATGCTGGAAGTGGTCCGGTTGCCGAATATGTCAGAAACCTTGGCTGGGTGAATAATGTCGCTCTAGGATTCATCGCTTTCTCAGTAGGTGCTTCTTTCAAGAGAAACACCCTTAAAGCGGTCGGCAAGAAAGTTCTTATCATCACCGTTCTTGAAGCGGTGTTTGCTTCACTTCTTGTTATCGCCGCTTTGTTAGTGGCTTATTTCATCTTCCCTAACGATATCCCTCTCCCTCTCGTTCTTACCTTAGGTGCGATCGCCGCCGCGACAGCGCCAGCAGCCACCCTCATGGTCGTTAAGCAATATAGGGCAAAAGGACCTGTCACAGATACTTTGCTTCCAGTTGTCGCTCTTGATGATGCGGC
>CADBDO010000067.1 GCA_902793515.1 uncultured Erysipelotrichaceae bacterium
TTCCACCGATATCAATTCCTAAATATAGCATGCTGGTATTTTGCCTCATTTATTCCAAAGAATAAAGGATATTGCTTTTTAGAGCTCCTCGACCGTGTCAGTTAAAGGTTTTCTGTCTGAGTGTCTTGGGGATGGGGCTGAGGACTCGCTTGGATAGCCGATAGCGAGCATCATAGCTGGCTTGATGTTCTCAGGAAGCTCAAAGGATTCCTCGACTGCTTTCGAGTTGAATCCTCTGATCCAAAGGGTGTGGATGCCAAGGCTTTCCGCTTCAAACATCATGGATGTTAAGACGGAACTGGCGTCTTGCTCGCCAGAGTTATATCCCTCTTCACGGGCGTTCTTCCAAACGACGTTCATGTCGTAGCAGACAAGGAGAACGATTGGGGCTTCATAGGTATGGGTGAGTTTGGCCGCTTTCCAAAGAGCGTCGCTGCTCTTAAGGACGTAAACCTTCTGTGGCTGGAAGTTGCAGGCAGTTGGAGCGAGCCTTCCTGCTTCAAGGATCTTCGAAAGCTTTTCTTCTTCGATGACGCGCGACTTATCGAAGGCGCGTTCGGAGTATCTTTGCTCCGCTAATTTCAAGAATTCCATAATCAACCCCCCTTCATGGTTAATGGGACATCTTTTTATGAATATAAAACGTCTTCGAAAATATAATGTCATTCCTTGCCGCTTTAATTCAAGGCAAATGATTTTGTTAATGTAAAAAATTATTGGAGTAAAAGGGTCTCTGTTATATACTTTGCCACGTGAAAATCGAAGAAGAGAAAACCATCGTAAAACGTTCAAGGGCCGGCTTCATAATCGCGCTTCTTTTAACCTGCGCTGGCGGATTCCTTGAAGCCTATTCTCTTTATTACCGCGGTTTCTGGGGAATGATGATGACAGGCAACCTCGTTTATGGCGTTGTCGGCATCGTCGAAGGAACCCCAATCAAACTTTTAACCTACATCCCGGTTGTCGTTCTCTTCGCCGTCGGTGTTTTCCTTGCCAGGCTTATCGAAGATAAGATCGCCAAAAACAACGAAAAGAAATACCACGTTATTGAACTTTCCGTCATCGTCGGACTTCTTCTTGTTGTCATGGCTATCCCAACCATTTTCGATCCAGAGACCAAGAACCCAGACAAATTCGCCTGGCCAAACATCATCTCTAACGGCCTTATCGCCATCATAGGTGGCTTCTTGACCAAGAGCTTTGCCTCCTTTGACGAAGTGCCATACACCGCGACCATGATGACCGCGAATATGGGCCGCCTTGCCATATCAACCTATGATGCAATCTTCGGTGAGGACAAGGCCAAGAGCGGCAAAGCCGCCCTCAAATACCTCGTGATCATCCTCTTGTTCGCCGCTTCTGCTATTGGCTGCTACTGCTTCTACTACTTCATCTATAAAAACCTTGGGGACGATGCGCTCGTCTCTTACTTCCCTAACCTGACGCTTGTGCTTCCGTTACTTCTGATATCTAGCGCGCTAGTCATATCGGCAAAACAAAAAGAATAAGAAAAAGGGCTCAAGTGAGCCCTTTATTTTTTGCTTATGTTATTCGAATGAGCCAAAGGTCCTTACGGCCTCGTCAACGCTCATGCCTTTTTGGCAAACAGCGATGCCGGCTTTTCTCGCCTGCTTATCCGCAGCATCAAGCAAGCCTAATTGCGATGGATTGATGATGCGGCTAGGCTCAATCTTTCCGAACGCGGAATAGACTTCGTCGAACGTCATGTCCTTGCATGGGGTGATCATGCGTTTGGCTTTAGCCATACGGTTGAGACTGGATGAACGAATGAGGAATCTCATGAACTCGTTAACCATGTCTAAGTTCTGGCTCTTCTTGTTAACGGAGAAGCAAAGGTCGACGGTGTTGTAGAAGTATCCGCCTTTGTCGGTAGAAGGGACTGGGTGGAAGCTATATTTGAATGGGTTGTTGGTGAAGGCCTCGGATTGGCTTTCTCTCTTTTCGGTTCCAGAGACGGTTCCGCCTTTGGCGAGCATCATGGCAACGTCTCCCATATAGAAACGTTTGATGGTCTTGTCGTAGTCGTCGGTGATATTCGTTAAGCATTCGTCAAGATCGACAAAGCCCCTGCTCATGAAGTCGTGGGCAACCTCTAAGCTAGCGCGTAAATGCTCGCCGGCGTTAGGCGCCATAGAGTTGAGGTCATTGACCGCGGTTTGGTTGTTAACCAAAGAAGCGCAAAGATGTGGGAAGTAGAGAGGGTACATGACCATGCTCTCATGACCAAGCATCGGATAGATCTTAGGGCTCACTTTGCTAAACGCGTCGCAAGCGGAAATGAGTTCTTCATATGTCGTAGGAACCTTGACGCTATGTTGTTTGAAAAGGTTCTCATTGATGAGCATTCCGTAGGAAGTCGTGTAGACAGGAAGATATGGGACTTTGTTTTTGGAGTCGCGGTAGAGAAGTCCATCGCGGATGCAAGAGAGGTCGAAACCAAGTGACGCTTCTGAAAGATCTTCGGTGTATTCGTCAATCCCTGAGAAGTCGATCGTTGGGTAGGTGAAGAAGATATCCGGAGGTGTATCTCCCTTTAGGGAGAGCGAGATGTTCTTCTTGTGGTCTTTGTCGTATTCGTAATTGAGTTCGACGTTCGGATAGTATTCGTTGAAGTTGTGGAATTCGGCGGTCAAAGCCTCGAAGTTCTCGTAATGGCCTCTGACGGTTAGGCGGCACTCAGTCTGCGTGTCGAGTTTTGGGACGAAATTGTCGCTTTGGTTCTGGCCACATGCGTTGAGCGCAAGAAAAGAAAGGCCTAGTAACGCAAAAACACGGTTGGTTCTTTTCATAGAATTATCCTGCCTGTTCCTTAAATTAATGATATATCGGTTTTCTTATTTCCTAAAGAAAATGTAAAATAAGAAAAAATGAACAAAGTCTCCAAAGCGAAGTACGCGAACATCGTAATCGTTTTAATCAACGTTCTTTTCGTGCTCGGTTTGCTCTTCACAGAGTGGCAATACATCCGTCTATCGAATAACCGCGTCAGGGAAAACAACCTTGATCTCTTTAACGACACGAACACCGCTTTAGCGAACACCACGAACAATTACTTAACTGGCGAGAGCCATCTTTGCCGTTCGTGGGCGCAGCACCTCAATAACAACGTGCAAAGCATGGACGACGCCGTCGATTTCGTTCGCGGCTCCATCGTCGATTCGACCATCATGGGTCACATCATCTATAAGAGCGACCTGAAAGGTTATTCCACTCGCGAAAAGGCGGACCAGCCAGGAACATATACGGTCGATTATTCCTCTTTAGGTAGCCTTTTCTCCTCCTATCGAGAAGGAATGAACATCACCCCTTCCTACGTGAATCCAATCAACGGAAGCCGTTCTTTAGCCTTCTATACCGGCATCAAACTCATTGATCCTGAAGACGCCTCCAAACAAGTCGAAGCCTACCTCCTTCGTGTCGTTTTGATTAACAACTTCAAGACACGTTGGACCTTCCCTTCTGGCTCCTTCAACCACCTAGAAGTCGCGATTATCGATGGAGAGGGTTCTTACATCGTTGCAGGTAACTCCTTCACCGGCGCGAGCTTCTTCGGGTTCTATGGATCATACAACCCTTCTTCAGACGCCAAACTGGCAGAAATAAAGAACGAGGTCACGCATAATAGCGGCCATCTCACAATGAAGAACTCCAATAAAGAGGAGTGTTATGTTTCCTATTCCCAAATCTCCAAAACCGAGAATTGGGATTGGACGATTTTGACCTTGGTTCCTGCCTCTGACATCTTGGATGTCCACGTCAACTGGCTCGTCATCATCCTTTTGGTCGCGGGCTTAGGTCTCCTCTTCGTCTTTGATTTGGTCGTCTTCCTCTTACTCAGCAAGAACTTAAAAGAGGCTGCGGAAGTCGCTAGCAAAGCAAGCAAAGCCAAGACCGATTTCTTAAGCACGATGTCTCACGATATCCGCACTCCAATGAACGCGATCGTCGGTTTGACCGCTATCGCTAAAGAAGAGAAGAACAACCCTCCATCCACTCAAAAGGCTTTAGGAAAGATCGAACAAGCAAGCAGCCATTTGTTGACCCTCATCAACGATATCCTCGACATTTCCAAGATCGAAAGCGGGAAGCTCGTCATCAATCCATTGTCTTTCTCGATCAAAGAACTCTTTGAAAGCCTCTTAAGCGTTTCTCATTCCTCCGCAGAAGCTAAACACATCGCTCTCACCTATCATGAGCACGATTTCAAAGAAGACACTCTTTGCACAGATAAGCTTAGGCTTAACCAGATATTCACAAACCTCCTCTCGAATGCGATTAAGTACACCGAAGAAGGCGGCTCAGTCGACATCGACACCTGGGAAGAGGAGAGCGAAAAAGAAGGCTGCGTGAAACTCATCTTCAAAATCAAGGACACCGGAATCGGCATGTCGAAAGAGTTTATCGAGAAGATGTATCTTCCGTTCTCACGCGCAACGGATAGCCGCGTCAATTCCATCGAAGGAACCGGTCTAGGCCTTGCCATCACCAAGCAGATGGTCGACTTGATGGGCGGAACAATCGAATGCGAAAGCGAACTCGAAAAAGGCACCACATTCGTGGTCACGATTGATATTCCTGTCGATAAGAAAGCCGCTGATTCCTCCTTAGAGGAACAAGCGTCAAAAGAAGACTCAGACCTCTCAAGCGTCAATGTTTTGGTCGTTGAGGACAATGAGATCAACTGGGAAGTCATTTCCACCTTGCTCAGCATGAACGGAATCTCCTCCGAAAGAGCGGAAAACGGCAAAGCCGCCCTTGAGCTTATTGCCGACAAGAATAACGAAGGGCGTTACACCTTGGTGTTCATGGATATCCAGATGCCAGTCATGAATGGTCTTGATGCTACTAGAGCAATTAGAAAACTCGACAGCGATTACGCGAGAAACGTCCCAATCGTCGCCATGACCGCGGACGCCTTCTCTGAAAACGTCACCGAATGCTTGGACGCCGGCATGAACGGACACATCGCAAAACCAATTGATATCAATCTCGTTCTCGCCGAGATAAGAAAGGCCAAGAACGGACAAGGAGAGACACATGGAAAGCAATAAGCGTGAAAAGGAAATCCAATCTCGACGCACTCTTTTGATTGCGGACGATGATGAAATTAGTGGGGATATCCTAGCCTCTTTCTTTGAAAAAGATTACGACATACTCCGCGCTTGAAAAAGATTACGACATACTCCGCGCCTACACCGGAAGAGAGGCTCTTCAGGTTATCTCCTCACACCTTGAGACCATCGATTTGGTTTTGCTCGACATCTATATGCCTGATTTGGATGGCTTCCATGTCCTCAAAGAAAGGCAAGAAAACCCAGAGATCAAGAAAATCCCTGTCATCGTCATGACTGGCGAAGTCGACATTGAACGCGAGTGCTTCAAACTTGGGGTCAACGACTTCATCAAGAAGCCTTTCGAAGATCCAGAAATCATTGTCGCCCGCGTCGAGAGAATGATTGAGCTCTATGAAGACAGAAGCATCATCAAAGAAGTCAAAATCGACCACCTCACCAACCTCTACTCCTTTGAGTTCTTTAAGAAATTCTGCCTCCAGTTCGATGCGGCATATCCAAACATCAAAAAGGATATGATCTCCGTCAACGTCACCCGTTTCCGTTTGATCAATGAGCTTTATGGAAAAGAGTTTGCCGACGATGTTCTGAGAAACATCGCTGACTATCTCAAAGGCTATGTGAATGAACACAAAGGATTCGCCTCTCACCATGGCACAGGCGACTTCTTGTTATACTGCCCTCACATCGAAAACGATGACTTGTTCGTCAAAGGTTTGCTTGCTCACTTAGAGAAGCTTATCAACCCTTCTAGCGTTCATCTCCATGTCGGAATTTATCCAAACGTCGATCCGTCTTT
>CADBDO010000068.1 GCA_902793515.1 uncultured Erysipelotrichaceae bacterium
ATTCCTTGAGAAAACACCTTGGAATGGTTCTTCAGGATACCTGGATTTTCAATGGAACAGTTCGTGACAACATCGCCTATGGAAAAGAAAAAGCGACGCTTGAAGAAGTGAAAGAAGCAGCTAGAAAAGCCCAAGCCGCCGGCTTCATTGAAAGACTCCCTCAGGGATACGACACGGTCATCAGTGATTCCTCTGGTTTATCGGTTGGTGAGAAACAGCTCATCTGCGTGGCTAGACTCATGCTCCTAGAGCCAGAAGTGGTCATCCTCGATGAAGCGACAAGTAACATCGACGTACGCACCGAAAAACTCCTCAACGAAAGCTTCAAAGAGCTTCTTAAAGGAAGAACTTCCATGGTCGTCGCCCATCGTCTTAGCACGATTCAGTCAAGCGACCTTATCGTTGTCCTTAAAGATGGTGCTATCATTGAGCAAGGCACGCACGAATCTCTCTATGCCAAGAAGGGTTTCTACTACGAACTCTATAACGCCCAGTTCAACTAACATGAAAAGAAAGAGCATCAGGAAAACCGCGTTACTCCTAGGAACAACCCTAGTTCTTTCTTCATGCACAAACACATATACAAAAGCGATCGACCTTGAGACCGCTAATAAATTAGTAGCAGCGGCCCTTGCGGAGCAGATGGACTACAAAGTTGAATCTGTCGCCTATTCCCTTAAGAGTGAGATCAAAGAATACATCCTCGATGAGAATAACCAAGAGAAAGTCATCAAGAAATCGAACTTAGAAGTCACCTACAAAGCCCCATACCTCATCTCGGATGAGACAACCGTATACGCTCTCCATTACAAGAGCACAATCGATTATGCCCTTAACGATGATTTGGACTATAGAAAAGAGGTCAGGGTCAGCGAATACGTGAGTCCTAACGACCGCACCCAAAGGCACTTCGTCGTCACTGAGAACGGCCATAGCCACGATTATGCCCCAACGACCGACTCCGCTATCGCGTCCTTCATCAACCTTCCAACGTTAATCAACGCCAACAACATTTCTTCGCTAACCCTTTGCCAGTCCTATATGGGCTCAATCGGCAAATACAATAACCTCACGTCCTTTGAGGCTCTTTCTAGCGGTGGAGATAACTTCACCATCTCCTTTGAAGGCGAATCTCTTTCGGTGAACGATTTATATGCTGAGGAAACTAGCCTCACCACAGGCATCACAATCAATTCCTTCTCCTTGTCCTCAACCGACAAAGACGTCGACTATTACGAATCCGATTACCAATATAGTGCAGCCATCCCTGAGCTTGAGCTCGATGAGGCTGATATCTTTGGTAACATCCACGTCAGTTATTCCTACAAATGAAGCGCGATGAAGCCACCGTCTCATACACGATGAGCAGGATCAGAGGCAAAGACACCTCGATCGAAGTCAAACTAAGAAAAGCCCTTTATGAGAAAGGGTGCAGATACCGCTGCAACAGCAAATACATCTTTGGTCATCCAGACATCTCTTTCAAAGGTGTCAAAGTGGTGGTCTTTTGCGATTCTGAGTTCTGGCATGGCAAGGACTTCGAGGAGAATGAGAAGAAGATTCAAAGCAATAGAGACTACTGGATCCCGAAGATCAAAAGGAACATCGAAAGAGATAAAGAGGTTAATGAAAAGCTGACCCAAGAAGGCTATCTCATATTCCGTTATTGGGGAGGCGAAATTCAAAAAAACCTCGACAAATGTGTCACGGAAATCCTCAAAGGCCTTAATAGCAGGGGATATAAATTGGCAAAATAAAACCCTCCATTTCGGAGGGCTTTTAATTTATTAAGGAACTTAGTTTTTCTTGCTGTGGACAAGAAGGTCGATGGCGCCAAAGGCAGCAGCGAGGAAGCTGAAGACGATGACACAGATGGAACCGGCACCTAAACCGCTGTCAGCGGTGCTAGCCATATCAACGGCTGGGTTGGCACTGGTGTAGAACATGGTGGAGAAGATGAAGAGGACGGCAGCGCCGACACCTAAGACGATCTCAGCAAGGGCGATGGACTTGCCAGCGTTCTCGCCAATGATGAATCCGCCAATGGCAGCGATGAGAACGAGGCAGACGCAAACGAATCCGATGATAAGTGGCCAGACGACGTTATATCCATCCTGAAGGGCGAACATGACGGAGTAGACATTGCCACGGGCGCATCCGGATTCACCAGCGAAAGCGTCGGCGAACATGCACATCATCGCGACAAACGAGAAGATAAATGCAAAGACTGAAGTGATACGAGTTGGGGATTTTACTGTTTTCATAGAGTGTTCCTGTTTACTAGTTCGTTTTTATATTATGCCCAAAACCATTACGAGGGGCAACATTGAGTATTTTATACTCGTAGCAAGATATTTCCACCTATTTTAAGAACAAAAGAGGAGTTGGGGTCGCTTTTTCGCAAACGACTCTTTCTTTGAAAGACTTTTTATCACATAATCTTAGTATGCAAAGACGCAATTTTTCGAAATTCTTTCTTGTAGCCTCTTTAGCTGCTACGGGAATTCTTTCTGCTTGTTCTGGCGGAAGCGATTCTACCCCAAAAGGAAGCCCTGTCTTCCAGGTCGACTTCTACGATGATGCCGGAACGCAGGTAGGCTATGGCTATGCCATCGAAGGCAGAGCCGTCCATTTCAGAGCCATGGATGGAACCGCCTACGACTATAACCCACATACCGATATGGAACTTACCACCCCAGGCGCCAGATTTGTTTTTGATGGCTGGGAAGGAACCTATGACACTGCTTATAGCAGCAACGTGACTAGCGAGCTCCAGGGCGAGGCCGTCAATCTCGATCAGATCAAGGCCAACTGCCGTGTGACCGCCAAATTCAGAGAGAAGTCATACAAAATCGAAACAATCTTCAAGAACAACGGAAGCGCCGTCGAAGGCGGAACCAATGTTTCCTTTGGTGAAGCCATCACCATTCCAACTGCGGCTCCAACCGAAGAACATCCTGAGTATTACAACATCTATAACTTTGCTGGCTGGGCCCTCGCCAAAGACGATACCGCCGCCAAGTTCACGAGCGCCGACACCCTCGTCTACAAATGGAAGAGTGGTGCTAACACCGACCAGTTCGCTTGGGGTGAAGGAGCACCAGACGCCGCTGACGCAATCGACAACAAAGGCGTCATTTACCTCGACAAAACCCTCACGGATCATATGCCGACCTATCCTTCCTACATCAGCGATGGAACGAAGTGGATCGAGCTTGGAAACCTCAGCAAAGGCACCCTCCCTCTCGAATTCAAATCGACCTATGAGACCGCGAAGAAAGACTTCACCGTCACGATGATGGCGACTGATGGAGTCAGCGTATTGAGTTCGTTCGATGTCGAATATGGAAAAACAATCGCTTTCGAAAGAGAAGTGCTCGCAGGCAACCAAACAAAGATCACGATCAAGGTCGACGGTGATACCAAATGCATCTATAACAACGTTACTTCCAATCCAGGTACGCTCTGCTACACCTTAAAAGGGGAATACAAGAACGAAACCGATTCGACGAACCTTCACTCAAGTTTGATCGAAGGCACTGAGATGAGTTTCTCCCTCACCTATGGTGAAGGCGCGGAAGACCACACTCCAAAAGGTGGCTCCGCCAAGATTCAAGGCAACGTCAGAATCGCTCCGGTCGTTGTCGCCGCTTAATTCTAGTAACAAAAAAGAAGGGTTCAGTTCAAGTTCCCTTCTTTTTCTTTTAGATATTTGACGAGTTTCGTAAGAGCCTTTCCTCGATGGGAGACTCTGTTCTTCTCTTCTTCGGAAGCTAGGCCAAAGACGATATCTCCTTCATCACAGATGAAGATTGGGTCGTATCCGAAGCCATGTGTGCCGGTGATTCCGCTAGTGATGCGTCCTGGGCAAACACCCTCGAAGTAAGAGACCTTTCCATCTTCTTCGATCAAGCAGATTGCGCAGTGGTAGGCGGCTTTTCGATTTGGGTTATCTTTGATCTTCTTTAGGATCCAGGCGTTCACTACCTCATACCCGTGGCCGAACTCTTCTTGGATCTTGTCGGCGAAACGGGCGCTATGAACACCAGGGAAATGTTCGCCTAAAGCATCGATTTCAATGCCTGAGTCATCAGAGATGACTGGCATCTTCAAAGATTCGAAATAATACTTCGCTTTGATATAGGCGTTCTCACGATATGTTTTGCCATCTTCGACCGGCTCTTCGGTGTGGCCGAAATCGGCAACGGATTTAACTATGTATCCGAAAGGCTTCAGGATCTCTTCGAATTCCTTGAGCTTGCCTTTGTTATGTGAAGCGAGAACGATTACTTTTTCCATGGAGAAAATCATATCACAAAAAGAAGACACCTCAATAATGAGGTGCAGGGCATATCGATTGGCTTTCTCACCGATGCGGCTAAAATAAGACCATGAGCAATTTAGATGTATCAGTCGTCAAATCATTACTTACCGCCGAAGAAGGGGACGTCAGGGCCAATGTGCTTAACGCTTTCTCTTATATCCGCCTAACCTTAGGCGAGAATTCGTGGGTTGGTTTATATCGCAAAGAGGAGGATGGGCTTCACTTGTCCTACTTCTCCGGCTCCGTCGCCTGTCTATTCATCGCGTTTGGTAGAGGCGTGGTAGGGGAGTCCTACGTTTCCAAAAAAGAAATCTACGTCCCAGATGTCTCGACTTTGAAGAACTACATCGCTTGCGATGCCAAAAGCAAAAGCGAATACGTCGTCCCTGTCATCAAAGACGGCGAGATCAAAGCCATCTTCGATATCGATAGCGACCGTCTCGACGGCCTCAAAGATGACGTTCCCGCCCTTAGAGAGATCGGCTCTCTTTTAGGCGAACTCTTGAACGA
Source organism: uncultured Erysipelotrichaceae bacterium (assembly GCA_902793515.1). Classification (GTDB taxonomy): domain Bacteria; phylum Bacillota_I; class Bacilli_A; order RFN20; family CAG-826; genus UBA4951. The sequence continues at coordinate 4,835 of CADBDO010000068.1, forward strand.
CTTCTAAACATAATAAAAACCCCTCATATGAGGGGTGACACTCACTAATGGAGCGGGCGGCGGGAAGGCTGATGTTCTACCATTGAACTACGCCCGCAGCCTGGCGGACCATACGAGATTCGAACTCGTGATCTTCTCCGTGACAGGGAGACATGTTAGGCCGCTACACCAATGGTCCAGTGCTGCGTGAAAGAATATACCACATGGAACCTTACAAGGTAAACAAAAAGAGCAAGATTTTATTCTTGCCCTTCATTTTTTGTTATTTAAGCTTGGCGAAACGGAGAACGCTCTCTTCAGGCATGTAGCCGAGTTTCATATCGACGGCTTTGCCATCTTCGAAGAGGATCAAGGTTGGGATGCTTCTGATGCCGTACTGGGCAGCGACATCGCCAACTTCGTCGACATCGACCTTAAGAACGGTGAGGTCTTCGTGCTCGGATGCGACCTTCTCAAGGATAGGGGAGAGCATCTTGCATGGTCCGCACCATGTGGCGAAGAAGTCGACAAGGACTTTGCCTTTCGCGGTTTCGTTATTGAATTCGGCTGAATCTTTGATGTGCTTTAACATTTGTGGTTACCTCCTATGGGTACGTTAAAAGAATAAAGCAAAGAGCCCAAAAATCAAAACGAGATGCACTGGGTAATAAAGGTATTCGAAGTAGCGGAACCACTTTCTGTCATAACCTCTTTGCCCGTTATAGCAGAAGATGAGGGCGCAGGCGAGAAGGCACCAAGTCTGGATGCCCATCTCGAAAACATAGATGCCGCTAGTTCTTTCGATCAGCCAGAAGATGAGGGTGGTGATGATGATCACCGAGTTAGTTATTGCATTAAGCAATCCTTGGTAGCGAGGGCCGCTTGTCCATTCGCTCAAATCAATCTCGACATCGGGGGAGGCAGCGATGGTTCTCTTGAAGAAATAGTTTACAACCTTAGGTGCGTAATAGATGCCAATCAGCATTACAAATCCATAGATGGAATATCCGCTTCTAAGGAACTCGGGGAAGAAGGATGACCAGACACTGGTTTGGGCATTAAGCGCGGCATAGCCTTCGCTCAAGTCGCAAGCATAGCTTAACCCGATATAGGCAAGAGGAATCAAAGCAAGAAGCTTCAACGGTTTCTTCTTGTGCTCTATGAAATAGATGAATAATGCGTACATGAGGAGATCGGTGAAGGCTTCAGATGGCAAAACGAGCTCTGGCCTGATGGCCTGGATGATGATTTCGCCAACGGTGATGCCTGCCCACATAAGGGCGAGTCTCAAGACATAATTCAACCTGTCGTGAGTCTTATTGAGACCCTCGGCCAAGAAGAAAATGAAGAGAGGGAAAGCAAGCCTTCCGATGCATCTGAAAACAAACCCAACATTGTATGGAGTTGAGCCCAAAGCGAAGTAGATTTCACTCGTCATCATGGCGCCGACATGATCAAGCGTCATGAAGACAATTGCGAGCAATTTAAGCGGGAATTGTTGGAGAAATTGGAATTTTTCTTTCATTGTGGCTGTGATAAAAAATAGACCATCAACAGTGAAAGGACGTTGTTGGAGATGTGGGCCAGAGCCGATGCGCCTAAGCCCCATTTTTCATAGGCGAAAGCAAAGGCCAAACCGGCAAAGAGATAGGTTGGGTATGAGAGCCATTCGTTGAGACTGCCATAATCGTGGATGTGGATCAAACCGAAGATAGCGGCCGAGAGGATATAGCCCATGATACGGTTGACCCTTCTTGTGAAATTGAAAAGACCAACGCGATAGGTGAGCTCTTCGCAGATAGGTCCAATGAAGCCGAGGAAAAGCAAGCTCATCGGCAGGTTTATCTTCGTGATTGTGTTAATGGCTTCCTGATTCTGGTTGGTGGTGGCGCCTAAGCTCGAGGAAATGGTCCCCCAAACGATATCGAAGCCAAAGATGACGGCATAAACGATGATGCCCCAAAGGAAGTCAGGCTTGGTAAATGATTTGAGGATCTTCGGAAGATAAATCGAAGTTATGCCCATCATGATGACGAAAAGCACACCATAGACGGCGTAATTCAAGGTCATGTTCGCTTCGGAGGCAGGAAGGCTGCCATTAAGAACCATGTCTTTTAGGATCCGACTGATTATCTCAACGAGTCCTTTGACGCCTAACCATCCGACAAAGAAAAGCACAATCTCAATGAAGGGGTTCGTAAACGTGACTTCATTGAAAGGAAGGGCTCTTGAGGTCTCGAAAGGCTCTTTGCATTTTGGGCATTTTGGCTGCAAAGCGTCATACTTGTGACCACACTTCGGACAGACCTTGGTCTCGAATGGGTTATGAATATAAGTTTTCTGTTCAGTTTGTTCCATGCGTCCTATTTTAATTGAAAATTAAGCCTTGTCTATTCCATAATAGAAATACCAAGCAGATAAGCGGAGGCTTTTTATGGATTTCAACATAGAATCATTCATCAACGTGATGAACATGGTTTTGTTAGGCGTGTTCATCGGTATCTTAGCGATTTTAGTCATTGCTTTTTTACGCGGGCTTGGACGCGGATGGGCATATGGAACTTACCGCTTAGTCTTCATGGGTCTCCTTATCGTCGGAGCCATCTTCTCGCTTAGATTCGTTGGCAACGGTTTGGCGGATGTCGATCTCGTCGGCTTAGGCGTTACCGGATGGATCGGTAAATCTGATATATCATTCCCATTCGATATGGGTGGTCAGCAGATTGAGCTTACCGCCCCGATCACCACCATCAGAGAAACTGGCGTCAATCTCATCACCCAGGCTCTCCAGGCAAGCAACATCGAAGCCGACCCAACCACCTTATTAGGTTTGGCGACTGCCGCTATCTTATCCCTTGTCTGCATCGTTCTCTTAATCATCGAAGCCCTCCTTATCTGGATCGTCGGCGGTCTTCTTTGCACCCTTCTTTGGCATCTTCTCTTCAAGCACTTCCTTAGCTCTAGAAACGAAGATGGCGAAAAGGTCAAGAAACTCAAATTCATCTCCGCCATCGAGGAAGTCCTCGTCAGCGCAGCCATCTTGTCGATGTTCATCTCTCCTCTTACTTCCCTCGTCAACGTCGTCTCAAAGACTTATAACAAGATTCCAAAGGGCGAGAACCACGCCGCGATGAGAGCCAATGACGAATTCTATGGTATCCTCACCGAAGTGGTGGACACCTATGAGAATTCTCTTCTCTCAAAAACATTCTTCAGCTGGTACACCGATCCAGAGACCGGTCTTACCTTCGACGCCGCTTTGATCGACTTCATCACAACCGTCGACGTCGATGGAACCGGCGAAAAGAAAGTCAGCCTCATCCGCGAACTTAAGAACGTGGTCGAACTCGCTGGCACCGCCCTCAACGCCGGCATCTTCACCGAGGAGAATTTAAAGAACTTCAACTATGCGACTTTATTGACCTCAGACGTCATCCCAACCGCCATCCGCTGCATCGGACGCTCTGAACTCATCCAAACCGTTCTCCCATTCGGTCTCCAGTTCGCTCTCAACTTCCCAGAAATCGCTAAGTACGTGATGACCGAGGAGGGCATTGACTTCGAACACTATGACCCAGCTGAGACCTTTGACGATCTCGCTAACCTTTGGGAGAGCGTCGCCAATAGCGGAATCATCTCCGACGTCGTCGACGAAGAAGGCAATTTCGTCAGCACCTCAGACGATATTGCTAACCTCTTCAAACCAGAGTACTGCGACATCTTCGATAGCTTCTTCAACATCTTCTCAAACAGCGAGAAGAAGGTCCTTGATGACATCATCAGATCCGCTCTCTATATCCAAGCGGTCAATGAATACGAAGAAGAGGCTCTCTCAGCCGATCCAAACGTGATTACCCTCGGCGTCAAAGATTTGCTCCCAGCATTAACCGCCGAAGACATCCAAAGAAGCGAAAGGGGATACGTCGTTGCTATCCCGGATTCCGTCAAAGAAATTGATTTCGGACACGAATTGCAGGTGATTTTTGATTCTTTCTATCATCTTGTCACCATTGATCCAAACCTCATCAAAGTCGTTATCGATTCTGTGAATAAGACCCCTAGCACCGCTGGTGAAGGGGAAGCTGCCTCAAGCAGTGGACCTAACGCAGCCGAGGAAATGTTCAAAGAGCTCATCCCAGTCATTCTCGAGAACAAAGACGAGATGGAACACTGGATCGATGGCAAAGAAGTCGAAGGCGCATCCACTGACGACATCTGCTTGTTCGATTCGAATCTCCTTGCCAACGCCACTCCGAAATTCCTCGACGTCATGGCAGCGAGCATCAACGATGGCATGAAAATCCCTGATCAAGACGCCATCGATTTGAGCGATCTCGTAAACGATCTCAATAGCAAAGAGACGATGGATGACAAGAAGACCGCCATCAAGACGGAAATCAAGGCCATGTTCAACGTCATCAGCCCACTCCTTGATTCGGAAGAGGGCAAAGAGCTTATCGAAAATTTCGATACGTTGCCTGGCATCTATTTCGACCCTGATAACAATGACAATTTCCTTGGCGCCAAAGATGGATTGCTCCACGCCCTTGCTAGTAGCGTCAGGAACCTTGACGCCTCAAAGGTCTTCACCAAAGTCCTCCCAGCCACCTTGTCCAACATCCTTTCTGGTGACAATAGCGCTCTTAAGCAGCTCTTCGGCGATGACTTCACACTTGATACCAATCCAAAGGATAACGCTGGCAACAGCATCATCGGATCCGAATTCGCCAAACTCATCGACATCCTTGCCGATTGCCAAGACGTCATTGGCTTCGCTTACGCCATGGAGAAAAACCAAACCAACATGTCCGCCATGGAGAAATCCTTCTCACAGATGTGTTCGCTTGAGACTCCAAACCATGAGAAACAGCTCGTCAAACTCCTTGTCGGCTTTGCCGAGAATAAGATCATCAACCCAGAAGTCGGCGGGAAGAAAAATTACAATTTCTACGGTCTCTTCAAGACCATCTTCTCAAAGTTAGAACTTGATGTTACCGACCTTGACGCCACCCTCGAAAGCATCATCTCGACCTCATCCAATATATCTGCGATAAGGGACTCCTTGGCTCGCTTCAGGGCTTCTCTCTTGATTCGATGTCTGAGATCAAGTTTGAAGAACTCTTCTCAAAAGTTGATGGCAGTGAGCTCCTTACTTCCGTCCTTGGAAGCGTGATCGACAAAGCCATCCAAACCAACGACCTCTTCACCTACGTCAATGATGGCGGCGAAACCGTTGTCCTTTCCTTCAAGAACATCACGGACTGGACCGCTGAGGGACGCGCCCTTGACACGATGACGAAATACGCCGCTCAGTTCGGTGACCTTTCCAACATGGACCTTGAGTCGATTGACCCAGAGATGATGGAATCCATGTTCGATTACCTTGCCAATTCCCAGCTCTTCGTCAAGACGAATGCGAATGGCACATATGACTATAACTTCCCTCACTACATCGCCTCGAAGCTCATCGAAGCCTTCAAAGGCTCTGGCGGAATGGGAAAATATTTCGCTAACCTCACCGAAACATATGAAGGTGGCGAATATCAAGTGGTGGCGGCTCCAGGAACCGACAACGAAGACTTCAGCGACTTCAAGGCCCGCGTTACCGCTCACGCCCTAGAGAACGAGGCTTCCTTAGCCACAGTTCAAGCCAAGCAGGCCTTATTCGCTCACGAAGGCGAACTCTTCGGAAGAATCATCAGGAACCTCGCTGCCAGTGGCGCCTTCAGCCTCATGGAAGATGGTTCTTCTGCCGACCTTAGCAAATTCAAAGTCGAATACTTCCGCACTCTCCTTCACGACATGTCTGATTCCGTCCTCTTCGGAAGGACCGGTGTCCCAGCCGTTCTCAAGGTCGTCGTCGATACCCTTTCGGACACCTTCAAGAACTCGAACATCATTTACGCCTACGACTGTAGCGACGCTGAGCGTTCAGCGGTTGCTGATTCGATCGCCGATCTCCTCACCATCGTCACTGACCCAGTCAGCGGTCTTCTTAGTGGCAGTGGCCAAATCGACATCAACGCCTTTGATAACCTCTCGAACCTCGATGCCAACCACCTCATCGCCCCTCTCCTTAAGACCCTTGCTGACAGCCAGGTCTTCAATAGCCTTTCTGTTTTCCAGACGGACACCGCTCACATCGAGTACAGCGCTTTCGATGAGCAGATGGTCTTCGTCCTTAAGCAGACCAGCTGGTATGGAAGCGATGAGAAAGCCGAAGCCCTTTATCCAACCCTCAAAGGCTTGATTAACGCTAGAGGCGGATGGGATGGCGAGATCGACCGCTTCGTCGAGATCGTCGATGACCTCCACGTCATGGGCATCAACCTCGATTCCTCCTTCGACTTCAACGCTTACTTCCAGGAAGCGAGATTCGGCGAAGACATCCTTGCCGACCTCTTCATTGATATCAATGATTCCTGCCTCTTATACCCAGGCTTCCCAGAGAAACTCGATTCCGCTCTTTCAACGGTCAATAGCTCTCTTGCTACCTCTGGCCTCAACCTCAACGACGCGAATCTCTACTATGCCGGTTACGCGCTTGTCCCAGGCAGCACGACCGATAAGTACGCTCCAGTCGCCTATGGCGAAGATGAGTGCTACAACCTCGCCTCTGTCATCCATTATGGCAGTGCCCTTTCTGACGGCATCGACATCAATGACTTAGCCGATATCCCAAGTGGGAAAATCGACGACATCACCGACCTCCTTGGCACCTTCGCGAAGAGCCATATCTTCAATAGCAAGAAGACCCCGACCTCTGACACCGTCTTCCAACAGTTCATCGGTAAGATCCTTACCACGAACCCAGACGTCAATGACTTCATGTATAACGCCAACTCGCCAAAAGATAAGGGCAACGCCAACTATAGCGACGCCCTTAGCAAAGCTAAATACATCGGCGCGACCTATTATCCAGAGGTTGAACTTAGCGTCACTAACGCCAACGACATCCCAACCCTCAACATCAATAGCCACGAGTACAATTCCATCAACACGCTCCTTAGGAACCTTTCGAGCACCGGCACCCTCCTTGATGAGCTTGCCAGCTCAAGCGTCACCGATTTGGATGCGTCTGATCTCGCCACCCTCCTTGGCTACCTCAATGACTGCGATTGGACCTACGACGCCGTTCCAAATGCGATCGCGATCGCCCTTGACCAGGTGAATCTCGATGGCATCAAACTCACCCGTGCGACGCCTTTCTACGCATACGATTACGCCATCAGCTATGACGGCAGTGCTTTCGTCAAGCCAGATTCGATGGATAAGCTCCTTACTCCAAACTTCACCAACCACTATGACAACGAAGAGATCTTGAAGATCACTGACACCGTCAAGGTCATCAAGGACAGCTCCTCAGACGCTCTTACCGATTTCACTAGCAAGAGCAGCATCACCAAAGTGAAGAACATCCTTAGCGAGCTCAATGAGTCCTACATCTTCTCCAAAGCTGGCGCCGGCTACGACCTCGAAGCCGATGCCAATACGCTTGTCTTCGATAACACCGACCTCAGCGTCTTCGAGCAGGCCATGTACAAGATCTTCAAGGATTCCACCCTTGCCTCGCTCTCCTATAACGCTTCAATCGATTCTCAATATGTCGATAGCGACGCCAAGCTCTTAGCCAAAGTCAGAGACTACCCAGACGATAAGTGGGAAGGCGAGCTCTCTGCTCTTCTCATTAACGATACCCAGGACGCTGGCCTTCTTTGCAAGGCCTTCGACTATGGCATCGTGAGCGGTAGTGCCGTTAGCGTCGATACCGACACCCTTGAAGGCCTTGCCCCTCAAGAGATCGGCGGACTTCTCTATGCCATCAACGAAGTCGATATGATTCGCGAAATCATCCCAATCCAGGCTACCGACTTCCTTACCAACAAGCTCCATTTCACCGATTACTCGGTTGCGAAAGTTGTCTATGCTCCAAACGCCACAACCTTCGAAATCCCTGTCAAAACCCCTGTGAAATCACTCAAGATCACCTATTCTGGCGCTGCCGCCCCAGTGGTTTCTTACCTTAAGGCGAACGCCAACTATAGCGTTATCCCAACCGATGTGAGCGCTGGCGTCAAACAATACGACATCACCGACATCGTCCTTGGCGATTCCCTCACCGTCACCTGTGCCGCCAACATGACCAAGGTCGAGCTCAGCTTCGACACGAACGCCATGATCGGCATGAGCAAAGAGAGACTTGATACTCTCACCGCTCCAAACACCCATAAGGGCGCCATCAAGTCCTTCATCGATTTGGTCGATAGACTTTACGATGATGGCAGTGGCACATACATGGATCTTAGTGCCAACCCAACGGCCATCGCCACCCTCTTCGCCGCTGGCGATAACCTTACCGCTCTTGCTAACTTCGCTAAGAACGGCGACTCGATCTACACCAAGGTCTATGACGCGGACAACAAAGAAGCCACCAGCGGTGTCTACACCGGTGGAGACGTCGTCCTCTCTAACCTCCTCAAGTTCAATAACATGGGAACAAACGTCAACCTCGCGAAGTATCTCCCGAACTACGACGATAACGCCGAGGATATGACTAACGTCTACAAAGACCTCTACGAGATCTTCGTTGGCGAGAACCAGAACTGCCTCACCGCAGCGGAAATCGCTGACGTCACTGAGTGGCTTGACGCCAACGTCATGGACGTCGCTTACTTCTATGGCGTCTATGAGAACGCCAAATCAGCGGGCATGCTACTCCTCTCGAACAACATCGACAGCGTCCCAGCTGCTCCAATCAGCGGAACCACCTTCACCCAGTACATCACTCTCAGCGCCTCCAGCGAATGGAATACCTTCGAAGGCAAGTTCAAGAGCGGCTTCGGAAGAGTCTTCTACGAAGATATGAGGGAATACGCGATTGGCAACGCTCGCTTCAACGGCGGCCATAACTTCACCAGCGTCTATCATCCATCCGAAGCTGACTACGAAGGCTTCGTCGAACTCATGAGAGAGAAACTCATCGTTCTTATGAGCAACATCAAGAGCTTCTCGATCTCCAACAAGCCAGCTTGTGCCGCTATCCTTAACGACTTCGCAAGCTACACGGCTTCCTCGACCTACGCCGATGTCGTCATGGCCTTCTACGAAGGTTCCATCTACGAGTGCCTCCGTACGAGTGACGCCACTCACTTCTACACTCAGCCATCTAGCTACCCAACCCCATTTGGCGCTTCCGGTTACTTCAAGCACGCCGCAACGAGCTTAGGCGCCTAATGAACTATCCTTTCGCCAAACACATATATGAATTCGTGATCCTCGGATCTCGCTTCATCGGCCTCGTGATTCCTTTCGACGACGAAAAGGAAATCGGAGGCCTTTTGGCTAAAGTGAGGGAAGAGTATCCGAAAGCGACGCATTACCCTTACGCTGCAAGGCTCCTTCCTTTCGAAAGATGCAGCGACGAAGGTGAGCCTGCTAGAAGCACAGGCCTCCCTCTCCTCGAAATCCTTAGAGGCAGAGAAGTGGACCATGTCCTTCTTGTCGTCGTCCGTTATTTCGGTGGAACCAAGCTTGGCTTAGGAAGGCTCACGAGAACTTATCGCGACGTTGGCCTAAAAGCGGTGGAAGAGACCGATATGGCTGACTTAGTTGAAGGATATGAAGCAACCCTCTCCATGGGCTACAGCGACTATTCCTCCTTCGAAAAGGAATGCGAACGCTTAGGAGTCGCCATTAGCGACGCCACATTTTTAGAGAATGTTTCTCTAAAGGTCTCTGGCGATGCTAAGATAGTTAAGCCTCTGATTGAGAAGCAC
>CADBDO010000069.1 GCA_902793515.1 uncultured Erysipelotrichaceae bacterium
CAGAAAGCCAACTTCATCACGGGGATCATTTTGTGGGTCCTTGCTATCGCTTATGTCGTTGTCATGAGCCTTGCACCAACAATCTGGAAAGATAAGCTCATTGCTACAAGCCTTAGACTCTCCGCCCCAGTGACTGGCGACTTCGATGATGTCTGGCCACGCATCCTCGGCAGCATCTATTACATCTGCCTTTGCATGGGCATCGCTAATGCGCTCAACCTCATCCTCCGTCTTCCAAAAGGAGTTTCCTCAAAAACCAAGACAACTCTCAGCCTCTTAGCTTCCTTTGCCCGCTACGCCGGACTCATTGTTTCAATCCTTCTTGTTATTGCCGTTTGGGGCGTTAACTCAACCGCGCTTCTTGTTAGCGCTGGCATCATCGCTCTTATCATTGGTCTTGGTGCCCAGTCACTTATCAGTGACATCATCGCTGGTCTTAACATCGTCTTCGAAAGCGAATTCAAAGTCGGCGATATCGTCGTCATCGATGACTATTACGGAACCGTTACCGAAATCGGTCTTACCACAACCAAGATCGTCGACCTCTCTGGCAACGTCAAAACCATCAACAACTCTCACATCACCACAGTCGTTAACCTCAGTGAGAACCCATCCCTCGCTTTAGCGGTCATCACCATCGACTACAATGAGAACCTTCCACGCGTTGAGGAAATCATCCGTTCGAACCTTAACGAGATCAAAGCCAACATCCCTCAGATGGTTGGTGATCCTGAATACCTTGGCGTCTCAGCATTAAGCGCCTCGAGCGTCGATCTTAAGATTGCTTGCCACTGCGATGAGAAAGACAGATTTGCTGTTGAACGCGCTCTTAACAGAGAGCTTTACCTCCTCTTCGTCAACAACGGAGTCGACATCCCATTCAACCAGATCTCCCTTTCTTACCGCGATCCTTCCGAAAAGAAAGAAAACCCAAAATCTGCTGCAAAACCTGCACAGAATTCTGAAAACTAATACAATTTCCTGACATTTTATGGGCGACTATACCAACCGTTACTATGGAGGAATTAACAAGGAGTGCCAAATCCGCTCCAATACTTTTCATAGTCACGCAAACGCCCATCACGTCTCCATAGATACGAAAAAACTTGAGGAGCAGGAGACTCTCTCATCGGCGAGTTCAACCGCTGCTCAAACAGCAACTACCGCAGCCACGACAACGACTACCGCGGCTGCCTCTTCAACTGCTGCCGTCAGCACCAGCGCAGCTGTTGCCGGAGGAACTGCAGCAGCAGTGGCCACAGCTACAGTTGTGGTTGTTGCTTCAGCCATCTTTGTTCCATCCGTTAACGAATTCAAATACGAGAGCACGGCCAATACCCTCTCCTATTCTTTCGAATTAAATTACAAGAACGCGGACTCTGCTGTCGTCGTTCTTGAAAATCGTCTCGAGAAATATGAGCAGTTCTTTGAGCTCGAATCCTATTTCCCTGAGGAAGAGATGGCAGATAACGATGAAGGTTTCTTTGCTTTTGAGGAAGGAAGATTCACCGACCTCACTCCGTCGACAACCTACCGTCTTTCCGTCTCGGTCATAGACGGAGACAATACCTACGACGTCTTCAGCGAAAGAGTTAAGACCAACGATATTCCGGCCTCTGACTTTGTTATCACTGCGGACTTCTCTCTTAACGAAGAGACCCAGTGTCTTGATGGAACGATCAGCATTGACGATCCGGGCCATTACTACGAAGAAGGTTCGATCTATGCCGAAATCATCGACAACTATTCATCGTATCCTGAGATAACCGATGCAAGCGGCAACCCATTCGAAGACAATTACGACGAAGAGCGCGAGCAGCTTAGCAGGGTCTATGAGATCTCTGATTTAAGCGCAACCCAATCCTTCTATGTCGGCGGACTTGAAGGCGGAGACAGTGGACTTACCTTAACTATCTACGCGACAAGCACCTACGAAGGAGAGCCTTCTTCGAAGCCATATTTTCAGAAGAACTACGCCTACAGCGCTCCTGTAACATATGTTACCCTCAACTTCTATAACGATGACGGCACCGTCCTTTGGGACACTCAAACCATCCCATATGGTGAACAGGTCTTCTACGCAGGCGAAACAAACCTCGATGAGGAAGCCGATAGAAGAAGCAGCGATACCAAAACCTACTTCTTAGGCTGGGCAAGCTCAGTCGGAGGAGAACCGTATGACGGTGAGATGTACGCCTTCGAAGACAGAGACTACTATGCTGTCTTTGGCGAAAAGATCTACACCGTAACCATCTATGATGGTGATTACACTATTTTGCAGGTAGAGGTACCTTACGGAGAAACCTTCTGCATCCAAGAAAGCCAAGCCGCCGGCTACGACCACTTTAAAGAAGCGGATGAGAACGGCTGCTACAGCTTTGATCACTACGAAGACATTAACGGCAACATCATCTTTGAATATGATGAGATAACCATCACGGATAATTTGGAGATCTACGCCACCTATGTAGTTACCGCAGAATCTGTCCACACGGTTTTCATTGATTACGACGGAACCATCCTCCAAGACAATTATCAGATGGCCTATTACGGCATCGATTACGACTACTCGCTTCCTACGAGAGAAGGTCCGGCTGCCGACGACCCGAAGTACATCTTCCTTGGATGGACCTGCGAAGAGATGGATCGATTGATAACCAACAACGAGATGCGTGAGCTTGATGCGTCGAATTACGGTGGACAGACTTTAACGTTCACCGCGACATATGTCGAAGGAGAATACACGGTTACCTTCCTCAATGAAGACGGCACCGAAGTATTAGCCACCCAGTACGCCTATTCTGGCGATGAGGTTTACTATCCTTACGACGATCCTCAGAAAGAACCAACGGAGGCCATTCAATATATCTTCGTTGGATGGGACACCGTGGCTAACGGCACTCACGGATTACGTGAATTCCCATCCGTTACAGAAGACGCCTGGTACTACGCTTGTTTCATCGAAGAGGAGAGACTATACACCGTTACGTTCTACGATGGTCAAAGCGCAATGTATTATTCTTCTACCACCTATGGTGAGACGTGGAGCATCGACGGAAGCGACGTCGGCAGCGAAGACTTCTGGAAAGAACCAGATGCAAATGGTTGCTATGAGCTCGATCATTTTGAAGACGCCAATGGCAACACTATTGAGAGCAACCAGGAATTCACGATCACCGAAGACATGGACATCTACACGATCTTCACCATCTATGCCGAATCTGTTCACGTCATCTTCAAAAACTACGATGGGACCGTTCTCCAAGATGATTATCAGGAGGCGTCCGAAGGCTATGAAGGCATCTATTACCACGAAAACACTCCAGAAGCACCAGAGCCTGAAGAGGAAGGCGGAATAATGGAATTCTATGGATGGCATTGCGAAGAAACGGGCACTGACATCTACTTTGAAGAGATGGATTCGTTCCCTGCCGGTGACTATGCCGGAGGAACTCTAACCTTTACGGCGATATTCAACGAATTGCATTAGCGACTCTTGAATTTAAGCGGGATTTGCGGGGGTTATTTCTTACAAAACCCCTTTTTCTTTATTTTTCGGGTAAGCGCAGTAAACTAAAGGCAACGCCAAAGGAGTTTATCCATGGACGAAATACTCGAAGAAGAGAAGAAGCCTTCTCAACCTAAACACACTGCTTTATTTGTTGCTTCAACAATAGCCATCTTTGTTGTCGTTCTTTTGTCGCTTTTCGTTTGGAGTATAAACTTCAAAGAGATAGTTGATTCTGCGGAGGAAGAAGGAGGCGTCAATGGTCTCGCGATATTCTTTGCCACCATCTTTCTTGCTTTGCCATCCTTAGTGGCGTCGGCCTTGACCGTAATAATCTCGGCCCTCTTCGCTCCGCTGACGCTCGTTAAGCTGCGTAAGAGTTCTTCAAAGGCATTTTCGATAGTTGGACTAGTTTATGGAATCGCTTTTATTGTTGCTGTCATAGCAACGGTTGTCCGAGCTGTTCTCTTTTTCTCGGGCATCCAATAAAGCCTATATTCTTTAGCGGCCCATTAGGGTCGTTTTTTGTTTGTTTATAAAGGCGATCGTTGTTAAGGATTTGCCATAAAAATACAAGAAATCCTTTTTGTGGCACATCCGTGACCGTCCTCCAATAAACTTAAGGTAATCGAATAGGAGTTATATCCATGGAAGAAACAATCCAACAAGAAGAGAAGGTAGTCCCTTCTAAACCTAAGAAAAAGCGCATCGTTTTATTTGTGCTTGCCACCCTCGTCCTCGCCGTATGCGTATTTTGCATCCTCTTTATCTGGTCAATCAATTTCCAAGAGATTGTTCAGACCGTTAAAGATGGCAATCCTGCAGACGAAATGGCCGCCATCCTGGCTGTCCTCATGCTCTCGATTCCTTTCTTGGCAGCAGGCGCCATAAACGTCTTACTTGCCTTGATCTTTGGTCCTCTTTGCTTAGGTATGCTTCGCAAGAGCTCAATCAAAGTATTTTCAATTCTTGGTATCCTTTATGGCATTGCTCTATTTGGAACAGCCATCGCATCGGTCGCTAGAATCGTCATGTACATCATGGGCGCAATGTAGAAGAAAAAACTCAAAAAGAGAGACGCACGGAAGCAAACGCCGTGCGTTTTCTTTTTAAACAACTCCTTACAATTTATCCAAAAAATGAGATATTATGAAATAAAGGAAACATAGTTTAAAGCAACGGACACGAGAATAAACTAATCTTTAATCCTTTGTTTTCCGATACTTAGCTAGATTGGAGGAGACCTATGGACATCAGTAAAATCGTTGGCCAAAAAGTGGTTACGGCCGACGGCTTAACCCTCACCATCATGAACCTAGACGGACAATACCTCCAACTGAGCAATGGGAAGCTCTACTCTTTTGAACTTGCCTACAATAATGGATTCATCAAATTCAAAGACGCACAGATGCAAAAAGAAGTGAAAGAGCACTTCGAAGACGAAAGCAAAAAGAAAGAAGAGAATCTCCAGAAGCAAAAAGAACTCGAAGAGAAGTTCCTCAAAGAGCAGATGGAGAAAAGAAAGAAGCGCCTTGAAGCGCAAACCCCTCAAAAACCAGCGAAAAAGAACACGAAAC
>CADBDO010000070.1 GCA_902793515.1 uncultured Erysipelotrichaceae bacterium
AAAGTCAAACTAACCGTTGAGAAAGGAATCGGCCATACTTGGTATGACGCGAAGGACTAAAGATGCCTGAGTTACCAGAGGTTGAAACAGTCGTTAGGATTCTTAATGGCTTCGTCCCAAAGAAGACCATCAAGGATATCCGCATCTTCCATGAGAAGTCGGTTTTGACGCCTGCTTCTGCTTTTAAGGCCGCTTTGATCGGTGAGACCTTCCTTCCTTGCACAAGGATTGGGAAGTTCATCATCTTCCACTTAACGAATGAAAAAGTCGTTATCTCCCATCTTAGGATGGAAGGGAAATACTTTGAGGGTGAGGCAGGTCAAAAGCCTGAGAAACATGACACCCTCATATACGACTTCACGGATGGAACTTCCCTTCGTTTCAACGACGTCAGGAAGTTTGGCATCGTTGAGCTTAAGAGTGAGTCCGACTACAAGACCACCCTACCTATTTCAAAGCTAGGCAAAGAACCTTGGGACCTTGAAGCGAAAGACCTTAATGAGGCCTTTAAGAGAATCTCCGGCCCGGTGAAGAACGCTTTACTCGATCAGACGATTATCTTGGGACTAGGCAACATCTACGCGGATGAAGTGCTTTTTGCCAGCAAAATCAATCCAAAAACCCCTGCAAAAACCCTCTCAATTGAAGAATGTAGCCGAATTCTTGAGGAATCTAGAAGGATTCTTTCAGAGGCTATTAAGCAAGGCGGAAGCACGATAAGAAGCTATCACCCGAAAGAGGGTATGAGCGGAAATATGCAAAATGAGCTCCACGCCTATGGCCATGAAGGAATGAAGTGCGACCGCTGCGGGATGATCATGAGAAAGATAACTCTAGGAGGCAGAGGGACGACCTATTGCCCAAAATGCCAACCTCTTAAAGGCAAGCCTTTCATCGTCGGAGTCACTGGCCCTATCGGTTCAGGGAAGTCTTCTGTTTCTGCTTATCTCAAAGACAAAGGTTTCAAAGTGTTGTCCGCGGATGATATCGTCCACTCCTTATACAAGGAAGACGAAGTGAAAGACCATCTCCGTAAGAAGTTCGGAGAAAAGCTATTCAAGGATGGAGAAATCAATAAGAGTGAGCTCCTCTCCTTATTAACGAGCCCAAAATCCAAGAAAGCCTTAGAGGAATATATCCACTCGAAAGTCTACGAAAGGATGTATTCGGAAATCGATTCAGGCAAATACAAGAAAGTGGTCGTTGATGTCCCTCTCCTTATTGGAGGGCCTTTGGAGAAAGACTCTGACCTCATCGTCTTGATCACTGCTTCAAAAGAAGTTAGAGAGCAAAGACTCATCAAGAGAAACGTCGACCCAAAGAAATACTTAGACCTCAATGATTCTTTCCCTCTCAGGAAAGCAAAAAAAGCCGCCTCAATCACTCTTGACGGAAGCGGCTCTTTGAAAGACTTATACAAACAACTAGATCACTTGGATCTTTTCTGAGCGACTGTTTCTAAACCAGCCTCAAGAATAACGACTTTGTCGATATTCTTTTCGATGAGTTTGCTGACTCTTGAACCTTCGATGTAGCTCTTATGAAGGCTATAGAGCTGTTTGATCTCATCTAGGGTGTATTGGCTAGTGAAATAGGTTCTTAAGCCTGCCCTGCTTCTTTCGGCCAAAAGAGGGAGGACGATTTGGTCACGGATGTATTCGGATTTGAATTCGTTGCCAAAGTCATCGATGACCATGGTTCCGCATCCTTCTAAAGAGGCCATGATCTTATCGAATTCCTGACGGTTCTTGATGGCAAGGGCTTTGAGTTCGTCAAAACGCTTCGCTCCATTGATGAAACAGACGCTTTCACCATCGGCGGCTAAACCATTAAGGACGGCAGCCAAATAATATGATTTGCCACATCCTGAATCTCCTTTGACGAAAACCCATGGTTTTGTGCATGTTTTCGTGAAGGTCTTCGCTAAAGCGGTCCTGAGTTTCTTATACCTTTCCCCTTTGACGGATTTGCCGTTTAGGTCTTTCCACTCCTCTGGGAAATCCCTAAAGATGTAATTCTTCTCAAGGGCTTCTTTTCTTTTTGTTTCTTCGTTTGGGCCAAGGGTGTAGGAAAGCTTGCCAGAATCATCGATGCAGAGTTTCATCGTAAGTCCAGGATATGGGGCTTCCTCTTTCTTCTTTGGGTCTTCTTCCGCATCTCTTTGGTCGAGATACGTCGCAAGAAGAGGGAGATATTTGTCGATCTCGGAATCATCGATATCGAGAGCGTGGAGCTCGTTCATAAGACGGCGGTCGTTAAGGATCTCGTCGTGGAGGCCGTTATCTTTCTTAGAAGCGCCTTTTATTTCTTTTCTATCTTTCACAAACGTTTCCATAGTCTTACTTCCTGCCTCTATTCTTCATGAGCGCCTCAAATTCTTCTTCGTCGATCTCTTCTTCCTCGACTTCATCCACCACTTCGGATGGCTTTTCTTCTTTGACTGGTTTCTCGACCGGTTTTGGTTCTGGCTTCTTGCCACTACGTTTAGCATGGCCACCTAAGAAGTTAAGGGCATCAAGAGCGTTCGTGATACCCGCTCTGACGAGGGAAGCGCCTAACTTCGTTACGTAAGCGCCAGAGAGCGCGTTCTCTTGCACGCCTAAGACGTAGAAGATGAGCGCGTTAGCGACATTCTCAGGGACACCCATCTCAACGACGAGGGTGTTGATGAGCTTGACATCGCTTGGGGCTGGCTTATTGCCACGCTGAAGCTTGGTGAGGAACTGGAGGGTGGACATGTTATCCATCATACGGATGACCTTTGCCGTTGGGGCGTCACCATGGATCTCGCTGTTAGTGGATTTGATGTGCTCCTTATGGAGATAGTCGTATTTGGCGTTTTGGATGGCGAGCTCACTAAGGTGATCGAAGTCGATTCTCTTGCCGATGATGTTTCTTGGGCGATATGAATCGGAGACGAATGAGGCCATTGCGCTTTCTTCGTAAGAATATAGAGCGGCGATTCTGGCGATTCGCATCGATTCCTCTTTGGTGATGTAGGCTGGCTTGATTGTTGGGTTGAGCTCAATGAGAGCGGACATGAAGGCATTGTTATCGAAGCCAAGCTGTAAGCTTCCGAATTTCCTCTCCCCGGTCTTTGGTCCACTTTGGATGATGGAGGCGTTACCGACATTGAGATGGAAGACGTCGACGAAACGCTCGCTGACGTTCTCAAAGCCTTCTGGGATGGTGCTTGTTTCGTATTTCTTGGCGATGGCCATGCAACCATCTTCGCTAAGGAAGCTTCTTAGGGTGCCATATAAAAGCTCATTGCTGAAGAACTGGGCTGGGGTTCTTGGAGCCATGATGGAATAGAGATATAAGTGCTTTTTGCCAAGGATTTTGTGGTAGGTTGCCACTAAACCGACGGCTTCTAGATATGAAAGGGCGTTCTCGAGTTCGCCACTTGATAGGCGGTACTTGCTAAGGAACTCGGAGAGAGGCATTTGCTCCCCTCCTTTTTCGGCGATGAAAGCAAAATAGACACTCACGTTCTTGATGCCGATTATCGGGGCATAAAGATCGAGAGCGTACTCATAATCGTTGCTTGAGATAAGACTCGTTTTTCGTATCTCAAAGATATCACTTGGGGATAATGTCGCTTTCATGGTGCCTAATCTTAGCATTTTCTTTGTTGTCGAAAAAGGGCTTTTACTCGATTATTCCTTACTTTTTGGGACTTATCCACATAGAGGGAATTCCGCCAAATCCACACACTGACGGAAGAATGCCATCTTTGTCACAAAAGGAAATTGAGTTATCCACATTTTTATCCTCATTCTTTCGGTAGATTGTCCCCTACCTTTTATATAGATAAAAAATCTTCAAATTTGGCCCCTAAAAAATCCTAACTATCCAGAAATATATGTAATATAATCGTTGTGATTTGGAGTTTTGATAATGATCAAAAAAATCGGAATACTTACATCTGGTGGCGACGCTCCAGGCATGAACGCCGCGATCAGAGCTGTTGTTAGAGCGGGTTTATCCCAAGGACTCGAGGTCTATGGAATCTTTGACGGATACCGTGGTCTCGTCGATGGGGACATCGTCAGAATGGACCGTTCCTCTGTCTCTGACATCGTTAATAGAGGCGGAACGATTCTCAGAACCGCCCGTTTACCAGAATTCAAAGAGGAGAGCGTCCGTCAGAAAGCGGTCGACATCCTTAAGTCCAAAGGCATCGAAGCCCTCGTCGTCATTGGCGGCGATGGTTCCTTCATCGGCGCCAAGAAGCTCACCGAGATGGGCATCAACTGCATCGGCCTCCCAGGCACGATCGACAACGACATCGCTTGTAGCGATTACACGATCGGATTCGACACCGCGATGAACACCGATATCGAGTGCATCGATAAGATCCGTGACACCACCGAATCCCACTCCCGCTGCTCCATCATCGAAGTCATGGGCAACCATTGTGGCGACCTTGCCTTATTCTGTGGTGTTGCCGAAGGTGCTGAGATGATTCTCACCCCTGACCACCCAATCCCAGAAGAGGAAGTCTTCGCGACATTAAGGAAGATGAGAGAGGAAGATCCGCACAAACGTGCGATCATCATCGTCTCTGAGAAACTCTATCCAGATATCCACGCGTTTGGTAAGCGCATCCAGGAACAGACCGGATTCGATACCCGCGTCAACGTCCTTGGCCACGTCCAAAGAGGCGGCGCGCCTAGCGCATTCGACCGTGTTCTTGCCGCCCGTATGGGAAGCTACGCCGTTGATTGTCTCCTCGAAGGCAAAGGCGGACGCTGCGTCGGACTCGTCAGCAACAAAATCGTCGACTATGACATCATCGAGGCCCTTGCCCTTCCACGTGACAAGCACATCTCGATGCTCCGTATCGTCGATCTCTTGAAATAAAAGACAAAGGGGATGCCAGTCATCTCCTTTTTTCTTGACAATGGAAACCTCGGTTCTAGAATGTCTTTAGCGATGACGGAGACACGCTCAAATGCCTATAGGCATATGGAGTACCACTCCTGAGCCCCTGACGATGAGCCAGGCGTTGCCTATTCGCGTTAAGAGAGAGTGAAGCAAGGTGGTACCGCGCGGAAGCGTCCTTAAGAGAAGAGGGCGTTTTTATTTTTTTCGCCCAGAAAGGTCACTTATGAAGATTATCTACGAAGGAAAAGAGATCGAGATCAAAGACGAGGCCAATGGCTTTGATTTGGCCAAGGAATTTGATGCCGAGAACAAAAACGAAGATGTCGGCTATCTCGTTGATGAGAAGATCTACGACATGAGGATGGCTTTGCCAGAAGGCAAGGAAATCAAATTCATCAAGAAAGGCTCCAAAGAAGCCTTCGAGATGCTTAACCACAGCACCTCCCACCTTATGGCCCAGGCTCTTACCCATTTGTATCCAGGATGCAAATTCGGATATGGCCCTGCTATCGATGAAGGCTATTACTACGACGTCGATTTCGGCGATGCGAAAATCACCGAAGAGGATTTCGCCAAGATCGAGGCCGAGATGAAGAAATGCGCCAAAGAGAACAACCCATACATCCGTAAAGACATCACCGCCGATGAGGCTCGTGTTGCCTTTAAGAACAACGAATACAAGCAAGAGCTCATCGATGAACACCAAGATGAGATGCTTACCACCTATCAAAACGGTGACTTCCTTGATTTCTGCAAGGGCCCACACATCCCATCAACCGGCATGATCAAGCACTTCAAGCTTCTTAGCGTCGCCGGCGCTTATTGGAGAGGCGACAGCAACAACAAACAGCTCACCCGTATCTACGGCACCTCCTGGTGGAGCGAAGAAGACCTCAAAGAGCATCTTGAGATACTCGAGAAGAGAAAGGCCAACGACCACCGTAAACTCGGACGTGAGCTTGGCTTATTCATGATCACCGATTATGGTCCAGGATTCCCGTTCTTCCTTCCAAACGGCATGACCCTTAAGAACGCCCTCATGGATTACTGGAAGAAGCTCCATATCAAATATGGATATAAGTTCATCGAAACCCCAACCATGCTTTCGAGAGAGCTTTGGGAAAAGAGCGGACACTGGGCCCACTACCAAGAGAACATGTACACCCCCAAGATCGACGAAAAGGATTTCGCCATCA
>CADBDO010000071.1:0-1543 GCA_902793515.1 uncultured Erysipelotrichaceae bacterium
GTCGCCGGTAAAGCCTTCGTTCTCAAGGGGGTCATCAAGATAATCTTCAATATCTTCGTCTTGGAAAAGGTCGAAGTGGATGAAGTCGGAGACCCTTTGAGCAGTGCTTCCGCTCTTCATGAATGCGTTCTGATAGTCCCTTTCAGCATAGACATACAAATCGATTGAAGTGGTGTGAGTGATTGTGAAAGTGAATTCTAAAACAAGGTTGGTGTTAAGGGTGCCAATGCCTTCTTGGTTTACAAGACGTTGGATGCTGAGATAGGTCGGATCGAGAGGATTCATATTGGCATCGCTTGAGACAATCTTAGCCTCGCCTGCCGAAAGGTAGTCGACGATGTCGGTGTCATTTCCGCTTGAATCCTTGTATCTCGGGAAGACGTATTTGTAGAGGTTTTGGTCATCAAGATCCAAAAGGAGCGAGGAAGCATCAATGCGTATGCCATCAATCGCGGATGTGCGAACAATCCACGCGAGCGTGACAGCAGAAAAAGACCCAACTGCAAGTGTTGCAGCTAGGAACAAACCTACCATTAAGTACGTTTTTCTTTTCACTTAGCACAGCTCCTTTGACTAGACGGGCATTCAAAGATGCCCGCTTCGGGGAGGTGGTCTAGAAATAAAAACCGCCAACTCCCTTAACGGCAGCTGGCTACCCCTAAGGGCCCTGTAGTTTTGCGTCGCCGAATTACTCCGGTTTTGCTTTTGACACGATTATATTCGCACGCGTGAACTCATTTTACAAGGAAAATACTTTTACATATGTGCGTGGAATTTCGCAAAAATGGCTATTTTATCGCATAAATGCTAACTTTTTTGATTTTTTGTAGCAAAAATACTTTTATTTTTTGTGTATGGTGCACAAGGTTTTTGGGAGTTTTTTACATGGACCTCTGGACGGTTTTCCCGATAATTGAACCTCTTTGAAGACCAGTTTTCCCCAAAAAAGCGTTTTCATTTTCCCATATCCGAAAAAGAGTTTATGATTTCCACGTTAGATATGAGCAAGCAGTCAAATTTCACCTCACAACTTAACTACTACCTCTCCAAAAAAGGGGTCTCGAAGAGCGTCCTTGCTTCAGCTTTGAACGTGCTTCCTGCTTTGGTTGAGGAGTGGTGCGCTGGCTCACGACTTCCAGACGATGAGACGATCGGAAAGATCGCCAGATTCTTTGACGCCGATATCAATGAATTCATCGCCCAAGAAACCCAAGAGAAAAAGACCGCGATCAAGGTCGTCAAAACCAAGAAGCGTTTGGTCCTTGGGCACTGCGCTAGATGCGGCAAGCCAATCCTTGAAGGCGATGTCTATGGGACTGGCAAAGCTGAGAAGGTCATCAGAAGCGAATTCCTCAAAAACCCATACGAGGAAATGGTCTACACCTACGATCCAAAAGTAGGGGGCTATGACTACTTCTGCGAGAACTGCTGCGACTACCTTTTGGAAGAGCAAAAACTCAAGTCCCAAAAGGCTACGAAAGAGAAGATCGAAAAACTCTCAAAAATCAAAAAGAAGGCAGTTTTGTCAGGGATTTTTGTCGCT
>CADBDO010000071.1:1579-6581 GCA_902793515.1 uncultured Erysipelotrichaceae bacterium
TGGCTCTGATATTGGGTTATTTAGCCTTCGCTTTCACCTATGTCGCCTTGTCCAATAACACCTGGATTGGGAAGGGTATTTATAACGCTGCGAAGTACTTCTATGCAGTGCCGATTCAAAGGATTTTCAAGAGCCAAAATGGTGTTCTTTATATGGGTACTGTTAAGGTCATCGTGGCCTTCTCTTTGATCGTCGCTTCTTCGATTGTTTATGTGCCTTTCTGCTTAGTGATGTCGCTCTTCTCCTTATTTGGTTGGGGAGTGTCCGCTAGAAGACTTAAAGAGGAACTTGTTAGCCTTAGGGCTACTCTCATGTAAAGATATGGAAAGCAAACGCAATACCCACATCTACAGATTCCTCACTTTCGCCTTGTATTTCGGTGATGCTTTATTCACCCCATTCTTCTCGTTATATTTCGCTAGCTGCGCTGGCTTAAACGACATTGAGAAATCAATTCTTTTAGCCTCGGTTCCTTTTGCCTTCTTCGTTGGCAACATTCTCTATTCTTTCTTCGAAACTTCCTGGAGGAACAACGTCTTCCTCATCAGACTAATCTCTGTGCTTGAGGCCATCTTCTTAGGGTGTTTCGGACTCACACAGAACTTCTGGTGGTTGCTTCCAATCACCATCCTCACAGCCATGCACAACAGTTGCTTCTTTGGGCTTGTCGATGGCATGGGCGCGAACTCCGCTAAACGACACAACATCCCATTCAGCACGATTAGAATCGTGGGTTCTTTCGCCTATGTATGCGGAAGCCTCTTTGGCTACTTCTTCTTAGACAAGATCGGATACACGATCTTCTTCAACGTGGCCGCTCTCTTCATATTGACGATGCTCCCGATCTCCTTCTTGCTTAGACGTCCAAAAGAAGAAAAGCTCGGTCAAGTCACTCCTGAGCAAAAGGTCAGCAACAAGGAGTTCTTCTCAAACAAGAATGTTTGGTTGCTCCTTATCTTCAGCGCGCTTTTCTATGGCGCTTTGAACAACTTCAACTACATTCTCCCGATCTTCATGACCAGCGGCGGTGGAGGACTCTCCGATGGAGAGACGGCCATCTGGACCGTTGTCAGGGTCGCCGTCGAGATGGGCATCATGGTGATGCTTCCTCTTTTCCTCAAACTCTTCAAAACCCAAAAGAGGATCCTTGTCCTTTCTTGCTTCATCCAATTAGGCGCAGTGTTATCGAGCGCTTTGATATCGAACTTCACCGCTCTCCTTTGGGTGGTCTTCATCCTTAGGGGTATCGGCTATGGCTTTGGCCTTGTTAGCCTTGTCCTTTTCACTCAGGAGATCGTCGGGATCAAAGCCTGCTCAAAAGCCTGCTCTTTAGCAACGGGCGCGACCTATGTCTTCTGTGGCATCATCAACCTCGTCGCATCTTCGATCTATAACGTGATTGGCTTCATCAATTACTTCTATATCCTGGCTGCTTTGCTTCTCGCGGGCATCATCATTCTTTTATTCACCCACGCCTACAAAAAGAAAGCAGAGGATGATAAATCCCCTGCAAATCTTGAACAAAATAATTAATTAGCTGAGTTTTGTGATGCTGACTTTGATCGAGGTATCACTCATCTCGGAGAAGGTAACGCTCCAAGGGAGGGAAGTACCATCGTTCATGGTCTGGTTTCCGCCATTGACGTAGTTAGGGAAGCTTTCCTTATAAGCGTCAAAGCTAAATACATCATCATTCTGGAAGAGGGTGCTGTTATCAGCATAGACACCGATGTCTCTTCCGCCAACGTTCTGTTTGGCGGTATCGAAGTTTCTCTTCTTAGTGGCATCAAGCTCTTGGATGAGACGGAATCTCATGATGTTGGATGGAAGCTCTGATTCGCCAGTGAGGTAGTTCTGGACGTTCCTCTTGTTGTAGGAACTCGAGTTGCTCGCGATGACTAATGCGGCTTCGGTATCGGGATCGAAGTCATCGTCATATTTGCCATTTGGAGCGAAGGTTGATTTGGTGGCGAAGCGAGCATCGACGTGGTAGATACGGACGCCACTCTCAGTGAAGCCGTGTGGGTAAGAAGCATAACCAACGAATGCGTCTTGGTAGTTGAGGAGGTCTGGTGTGTAGAACTCCATCATGATGTACTCATCGAATGCACTGCCATTGAATCCGCCAGTGGTTGGAAGGATGATGGCTTCGCCTGATCTGCAGCTTGACTTCAAAGTAATTTCGCAAGAATCATCGACGACATAAGGCTTGATCCAGCCATAGGCGTATTTGCTCCAGGCGTTATGGTCAAGGATGTTGTAGTCCATCATATCAAGACCACCCATTGGGCCATAGTTCTGTTCGCCTTCCTCTTTGCTTGCGACATAGTAATCTTCAAGACCCATAAGGTGTCCGGTCTCGTGGATATATGTGTGAGCGTCGACCTTATCGGCAGTGGAGCCATATCCGCCGGCATCCATGAAGTCATAGGAAGCCCAGCAGTAGCTGTATCCGACTGGATTGGAGACGACTCTGTTATTCACATCGACGGAATAGTCTTTGTAGTTGTAGGCCCAGAAGAGTTTCTCATCGAGAGAAGTGCCAACAGGGGCGTTCTTCTGATCTGGGCAGCCGTAGACGAGCCAAACGCCATCGATGAGGCCATCGTGGTCGTTATCGAATTGGGTGCAGTTATCTTGATAGGTTTGTTTGTACCAGCTGATCGCGCCTTGAAGGACGGTCCAAGTACGGTCATAAGAACCGGCGTTTCTAGTGCCAGCAGGAGCGGTGAGGGTCGTTAACTGGTTGGTTGTATAGCCACAGTCATACCATTGGTCAGCGACGACGCCACTAAGATGGAGGGCGCCATAAGAGGACTTCTCATAGAAAGAAGCGACGGATTCCCATCCGGTTTCTTCGGTCTCACCAAAGAATGCGTGGTTGATTCTCTCAATGTTGCTTGCGTTAGCGACGCTGTCATAGCCTCTGATCTTCACAGGAATGACCAAAATCTTCATGTTGCCATAGGAGCGGCATGGGAAGTTGCCAGTCGAATCGTTGATGTCTTCGTAGTTGTATTTGGTCTCGGTGGCAGTGTAATGATCGCCGTTATGGTAATCGATGGCGATGCTTAAATGCTCACGGGCATTGTCCATGTCGGCAGAGCTTGGGGAAAGGCTATCGAGGATCCTGATGAAGGCTCCAAGATCGCAGCTTGCGAGGGATAAAAGGCCTGCAAGCAAAACAGATAATTTGGCTATACGGTTCTTTTTCATGTGCCCATTATACACGATATTTCCGCGAGTGCACATCAAGATACACGCAGGCCCAAAGCCCTTTACAAAGCGGGAGAAAAACTTTTTTCGAAAGCCCTCATTTTTGAAGAATATTGGGGTTTTGCAGGGGATTTTTTGCTTTTTTGCAGGGATTTTTGGATATTGGGAAAACCTCGATGGCCACTCATAAATGAAAATATTCATTTTCTTGTTGATTCTGAAAATTCACACGCGTATATTTATATCCGCACGCTATTTGTATATGCGTACAGCGTGGTAGGAACGTTTAGCGGCGTTCCGATAAGCCACTGCATGCTAAATTCCAATAGGAGGAAAACACATGGCAAAAAGAATCGCTAAGGTTCTTAAGATGGAACTCCCTGGCGGAGACGCCCATCCAGGACCAAAACTCGCTTCCGCGGGTGTTCAGATGGCCAAGTTCTGCACCGACTTCAATGCGAAGACCGCTGACAGAAAGGGTCAAGTCGTCCCTGTCATCATCACGGCTTACGAAGACAAGTCCTACGACTTCGTCATCAAGACCAGCCCAGCTGCTGGCCTCATCTTAAAGGCTGCTGGCCTTGCCAAAGGCTCTGGCAACCCAAAGCAGATTGTCGGTCACATCTCCCAGGCTCAGCTTGAAGAGATCGCGAACTACAAGATGCCAGACCTCAACGCCAACGATATCGAGGCGGCCAAGAAGGTCATTGCCGGCACCGCCCTTAACATGGGCATCGCCGTTGACGAGAAGTAAGGAGGGGCTAGTAGATGAAACGCTTCAAGAAATACAACGCCGCCGCCGCTCTCATCGACGCCAGCAAAGAATACTCTATCGAAGAAGCTGCTGCCCTCATCAAGAAGACCAGCACCACCAAGTTCGATAGCACCATCGACATCAGCTTCGCGCTCAATGTCGACCCAACCAAAGCCGACCAGCTTATCCGTGGCACCTTAGCCCTTCCTCATGGCAATGGTAAGACCAAGAAGATCCTTGCCATCACCAACAACAAGCAGGAAGAAGCCAAAGCCGCCGGTGCTGACTTCGTCGGTGCCAAAGACATGCTCGAGAAGATCCTCAACGAAAACTGGTTCGGATTCGATGTCATGGTCGCTACCCCAGATATGATGGGTGAGCTTGGCAAAATGGGTATGGGCCGTATCCTTGGTCCAAAAGGCTTAATGCCAAACCCAAAGACCGGAACCGTCACCATGGACCTCGCGACCGCTATCAGCGAGATCAAACGTGGTAAGATCGCCTACCGTGTCGACCGCGATGGCAACCTCAACATCTCCATCGCTCGCTGCTCCTTCGAGGAAGGCAAGATCATCGATAACCTCAACACCGTTACCGAGACCATCGCCAAGTCCCGTCCGAGCACCGTCAAAGGTAAATTCATCAAATCCTGCGTCCTTCACACCACTATGGGCCCAGGCATGAAGCTCACCTTTGCTTCTAAGAACTAATCGTCCTTAGAGAAACACCAAATTTGGTGAATTGCTTGTTATACCTAAGAGAGCAACGGGCAAGTGCCTTAATAAATACACGTTGCGGAGGATACATCTAATTCATAACCCACTAGTTATATCAAGCTTCACATACAGTCGATAAAGAAAGGAGGAACTACGATGAACGAAAAAGCACTCCAAGCTAAACAAGATGCTGTCAAGACGATTTCCGAAGGCATCAAGAATAGCAAAGCCATCGCCATTGTCAGCTATCATGGCTTGACCGTGGCCGAGATCACCGAACTTCGCCGTAAGCTCGCTGAGAAGAATGCTCGCTTCG
>CADBDO010000072.1 GCA_902793515.1 uncultured Erysipelotrichaceae bacterium
TTAGAGATGACGTGATACTCGTTTTTCTTGTAACCGTGGTTCTTAAGGGTGGTCGCAATCATCTCCGAAGGACAATGGATGCGTTTGGTGTTCTTGTAGATGTAATCGTTGAAGGCGTTATAAAGGACGTTATTTGGCCAGGCGGTTGTGCCAAAACCAAGAGCGCTTGTGATGTTCTGTGGCTGCATATGGAAAGCACCCGTCACCGGTTTATGAAGGGCCTGAGCGATAAGACGAGTCTTGTTGGCAAGCTTGAACGGCAAGAAATAATGAACGATGTCCGCCCACTCCACTGCCTTGTATAGGACTTCGTAATCGATATGGGCGAAATTAAAACCCTCCTTCTCAATGAGGCACTGGAAGAATGGAAAAACGAAGTTCTTCAAACCGATGTAGTTTGGGTCGCTTTCGGTGTTCTTGTCGCCGACCCCGAGGATCTTGACTTCGTGTCCGCGTTTGCGAAGCTCTTCAGCGAACCTTAAGCAAGTAGCACTTGTGCCATTCGTGAGTCTGTTCGCACATTCAAGTACAAAGAGGATTTTCATTCTGCGTAATATTACTATATTTTGTTCAAAAAGGATAGCCTTGTTCTTAAGAACAGACTTTATCATTTTAAAAATGGGACGTTTTTCCGCAAAAACCCCTGCATTTTAACAAAAAAGCCCCTTTTTGCAGGGGATTTTTGTTTTGATTTAAGGTATTAGAACTTGCCGTCGAATTCGTCATCCATGAGGACAGAACGACCACATTTCGGACAACGGTCAACGGTGCCTTTGTAGTATGAGGCGCCGCAGTGTTTGCACTGCTTCATGACAATGGAATCTGGGTTATCGATCTTCTGGGCTTTCGCGTAATCCTTAGAGTTGATTTGGCTCTTGATGGTGATGGCCGCCATCGCAACAACGAAGATTTCCCAGATTACGGTGAAGGCGATTAATCCTCCGTCGACATAGAAGGAATCCTTCATGAGGTTTGGGATGATGTAGTTATAGGCTTCGATGAAGGACTCGCCTACGGTCATCTCTCCGCTTAGGCAATTGTAGAGTTTCTCATTGAAGGCGTTCGTAACATTCTCAAAGAGAATGCCATCGGTGTTGTCACCCTGCATCCCTTCAAAAGCCCAGTTTCCTTTGGTCGTCCCTCTGTCGCACGAATAGACGATAAGCCAGTGTGACTCATCATCGAAATGGTTGACGTATTGCACATAGGCTTCGTCTTCCAAGGCATAAGTCTTATCGCTGAAGATTCCCCAGAAATCACGGCTCCAATCACCATTGTTCACTGTGACGATTGATGGGGTGACTCCAGAGGTTTTTCTGAATTCTTCAAACACGCTTAAAAGCTGAAATTGTTCCGAAGCGCTAAAAACACCGGCCCCATCGTCGAGGACGACGGTTGTGTTGTAGTTCTGTCCAACCCTTTGAGGATGTTGGTTTGCCGTTAAAGCGATAAAAGCGATTGGCATAAGGGCAAAAATGCCCAAGATGACGTAGGTTATAGGTCCGGCGCTTTGGGGCGTCTTGGTTATGTCTTGTGAGCTATAGACGATGTGCGGGACGCCACGTGTGGTGTAATAAAGCCAAGCGTGGGCTCCTGGATAATGGAAATGCGAAATGATCGGCGAGCTTCTAGCGCCGCGTCCATAATGGTGGGAGCTAAAGCCTCCGCCGCCATGGAATCCGCCTCCATGGAATCCTCCGCCTGATGAATGTGGCATAATCTTTAATTCTCTAGTTGTTTTTGAGCCCAGCGGACTCTGATAAAGATTATAAATCTTAGTGGGAATTTGAAAACATTTATCAGGGCCTTTTCTTAAGAAACGTCATGAAAATCAAGAAAAGGTGAAGCAATATGCCCAAAATCCTCATTTCTCGCTATATTTTGTAGTTGTTTAGAATCCCTTCAAACGCTAAAATTTCTTATATGCTTTTAACGATTATCCATGGGATAGTTTCGCTCAGCATCAGTGCTTGGTTTGGCTATCTCTTCTATACCAACCTCGGTCCTTGGTACGCCCTTATCGCCATCCCTTTGACCGTACCGATTTTCTATATCCTTTATCTTCTTGTTCTTACCATCCTTTTCCTCTATGCGATGCTCATCAAAAACAAGAAGGCTCCTGAGGATCTGAGCAAATTCTACCTTTGGTTCCTCCGTCAGAACGACTATCTCCTTATGAGCGTCCTCCGCGTCAAGATCGTCATGCGCGGCGAGGAGCTTCTTCCAAAGGGACAGCGTTTCCTCATTGTCACGAACCACCGCTCCAACTTCGACCAGATGGTCATGATCAAGGCTCTCAAAGAGTCTCCGATGATCTATATCTCCAAACCTGACAACTTCAAGATGCCGATTGCCGGCCCATTCATCAAGGCCGCCGGTTTCATCCCGATCGACAGAGAAAACCCGACCGAAGGCATCAAGAGCATCGTCAAGGCCATCGACCTCATCAAAGAAGACAAAGCCTCCATCGCCATCTCCCCAGAAGGAACGAGAAACAAAGGCGAAGATATCCTTCTCCCATTCCATCCAGGTTCTTTCCAAACCGCTGTTAAGAGCGGCTGCCCTATCGTCATCGCCTCGCTTAACGGCACGGCCCAAATCCATAAGAGGAGCCCTTGGAGAAAGACGAAAGTCTACTTCAACATCCTCCGTACCCTTTATCCAGAGGATTACGCGGGAATGTCCACGGTCGATTTGGCCAAATTATCCATGAACCTAATAACAGAAAAACTAAATGAGGAGGGTTTAATGTTATGAAAAACTATTTGCTTTTCAATCCTTACGCCGATGGCGGAAAGGGAAAAGAGAACGCTGAGGCGCTTCTTCCAGAGATCGCCAAGCGTTTCAAAGAGCCTGAGGTTCTCTCGATGGTCGATCTCGAAGTCGAGAAGTTCATGAAGGGCTTAGAGAAAGACGACAACGTCGTCATGCTCGGCGGAGATGGCACTCTCAACCACTTCATCAACCGCGTTGATGTTGAGAATCTTCCATGCAACTACTATCTCTATCCAAGCGGAACCGGAAACGATTTCCTTAACGATATCAAAGAGGGCGACAAAGAGAATGAGCCATTCTATCTCTTGAACCCATATCTCAAGAAGCTTCCAATCGTTGAGATCGAAGGCAAGAAATACCGCTTCATCAACGGTATCGGTTACGGCATCGATGGCCAGTGCTGCGTCGTCGCCGAAGAAAAGAAGAAAAAAGGCGAGAAAGTCGACTATGGCAAGATCACCGTCGGTCTTCTCTTCAAAGGATTCACCCCAAGAAACGCCACCATCAAAGTCGATGACAAAGAGGAAATCCAGCTTAAGAAAGTCTATATCTGCTCCACCATGCACGGCCGCTATTATGGCGGAGGCATGAACGTTGCCCCAGAGCAGAAGCGTAACTCCGGCATGCTCACCCTTGCCACCATCTTCGGCAAAGGCAAACTCGGAACCTTGTTACTCTTCCCAACTCTCTTCAAAGGCACCCACGTCAAGAAGTATCCAAAGAACGTCAAGATCATCCCTGGCAAACGCTTCGAGGTCTCTTATGACACTCCATGCGCTCTCCAGATCGATGGCGAGGTCGTGAACGACGTCAAGAAGTTCACCGCCTACATCCCTGAATAAGAGATAAAAGGCAAAAGCCCCTGCAAAACGGGGCTTTTTTTGTTATTTTGTCAAGGATTTTGGCTTTTCTTATGGTATGATATTCAGCATGAAAAACCGCACCGCTTTTTTTATTGTTCCAACCCTTGCCACCATCCTCTTTGGCTGTGCACAAGGAACCGTCTCTTTAGAAGAAAGACTCCATAACGCCTACATGGACTCCATCGAGGCGAAAGAAGAGAATATCCGCCCGCTCGTCAATCTCACCAAAGACGACAAGAAGGTTAAGATGAACGATAAAGGCGAGGTTTTGCTCTTCACCTTAAACCGTTACCCAGATTCCTATCCCGATGGACAAGAGATCACGATCACCTGGGGTGAATCATGGCTTTGCTCAGTGAAAGAGTTCGAAAACTGGTACTTAGACAACAAGAGCAACATCAAAGACCCGCTTCTTAGGGTTAAGCAAGTCCTTGGCATGAGCCACGAGAGCAAGAACACCTACATCAGCTCGTTATGGTTTAGTCCTAGCGACGTGAAGCGCCCTGCTTATGTCACCGATGTCACAAAACCGATGGAGCTTAAGTTCGCTGAGGACGAGAGTGAGGAATACAAGGATTGGTTCGCCAACCAGTTCTACTACTCCTATGACGTTAGCAAGCTCCCATGGACGAGGCTTGGTTACACCTACGATTGGAGCGAGGAAGCCAAAGATAGATACGGACTCAGCGAGTTCATCGCCTTCAAAGGCACTAAGGCCGTAGTTGAAAAGACTCTCCTCGTCGAAGATTATCTGAAGACGTTTGATAAATAATAAAAGCCCCAATTCGGGGCTTTTTTTCATTTATTCATCGTAGATTTTGCTTCTATGACCAACGTTCAAGACGAGAACGATAACCCTGTCATCTTCGATCTTGCAGATAGCTCGATAATTGCCGATTCGGTAACGCCACTGTCCAGATCGGTTGGAAGTGAGCCCTTTTCCATGAGCTCTTGGATTCTCACATCCATCTATGTTCTTTTTCATCCAAGCATAGATTACGCGAGAAACGGAATTATCGAGTTTCAGTAAGTCTTTGAGGGCTCCTTTGGAATATTCGAGCTTATAGGACTTCTTCATAGTATTCCGAGTTTTTTCGCCACTTCTTCACTTGAATAGGTCACAGGGTCTTTGAGGTATTCGGCATACGCTTTATCGAAAGCCTCTAGGTCATATTGGTCCTCAAGCATCTCAAAAAAAGCATCCTTGATGGCCTTATTCATTGAAATATCGTTTGCTTTTGCAAAACTATCAAGCGCTTTATATTCCGCATCGCTTAGTCTCACAGATA
>CADBDO010000073.1:0-1199 GCA_902793515.1 uncultured Erysipelotrichaceae bacterium
GGCATCGTTGACCTTTCCCTTGCCCCAACCCCAGCGATCGGCGATTCGGTCGCCCACATCTTAGAGGAGATGGGCCTCGAACAGTGCGGTGGAGTCGGCACGACAGCCTGCCTTGCCATCCTTAACGACGCCGTCAAAAAAGGAGGCGTCATGGCCTCTTCCAGAGTCGGCGGCTTATCCGGCGCTTTCATCCCGGTGAGCGAAGACCAAGGCATGATCGACGCCGCGAAGTCGGGGGCTCTTTGCATCGAGAAGCTTGAAGCGATGACCGCTGTTTGCTCAGTCGGTTTGGATATGATCGTCATCCCAGGAGACACCACTCCAGAAGTGATTTCCGCCCTTATCGCCGATGAAGCGGCTATCGGCATGATCAACTCCAAGACAACCGCGGTGAGAGTCATCCCAGCCATCGGCAGAAAAGAAGGGGAAGAGCTCAATTTCGGAGGACTTCTTGGCCACGCTCCGATCATGGCGATCAGACGTCAGTCCCCAAAGACCTTCATCGACCGTGGCGGTCAGATACCGGCACCTCTCAATTCTCTTAAGAACTAACGCTTACAATTAGGCCTCTCAAAAGGGGCCTTTTTTCTTTATGTAACCACTTTCAGAGAGCATTAAATTGAATATCTTTTATAAATAAAATAAATTATGTATGTACTGAAAATCGAAAGTATTATTGTGACTGACGGTAGATGCGAATTAACGCAGTGGAGCAATAATAAAAATTCAGTAATTACGTCGACCGTCTGGGCACACTCGTAGAATTGATCTTTGTCGTCATTTTCTAGCAGCGTGTCTTTTTATTTTTTGGAGGAAAACCAATATGAAGAAAGTCGGAATCATCATGGGAAGCGCGAGCGATCTTCCAATCCTCAAGAAAGCATTCGAGCAACTCGATGCCCTTGGCGTTCCTTATGAGGCTCACGTCTATTCGGCTCATAGAACTCCAGAAGAAGCGGGGACCTTTGCCGCTAACGCAAAGGCAAACGGCTTCGGGGTCCTCATCGCAGCAGCGGGCATGGCCGCTCACTTAGCGGGCGCAATCGCTGCAAGAACCACCCTTCCAGTCATTGGTATCCCTTGCAAATCCGCCGCGCTTGATGGCATGGACGCCCTTCTCTCAACCGTCATGATGCCTTCCGGGATTCCAGTCGCGACCGTCGCGATCGACGGAGCGAAGAACGCTGCCCTCTTAGCCG
>CADBDO010000073.1:1224-5971 GCA_902793515.1 uncultured Erysipelotrichaceae bacterium
AAGCTCGTTGCCCTTAGAGAAGAAGGAGCAAAAGCCGCCCTCGAAAAAGATAAGGAAATTGCAGAAACCTTTAACAAATAAGCAAACAAACATAAGGGAAGGAGGGTAAGAGAATGTCATCGTTACATGAAGAATGCGGAATCTTCGGCGTCTATTCGCCAGCGAAGCAAGACGTCGCCAGAACCGCATACTACGGTTTATTCGCCCTCCAGCACCGTGGACAAGAGTCCTGCGGCATCGTCGTCTGTGACGATGGTGTTTTCTCAACATACAAAGACTTAGGCCTTGTCGAAGAGGTCTTCACCGAACGCCACCTTGCCCGCCTTGGACAAGGAAACATCGCCGTCGGCCATGTCAGATACGGCACCACAGGCTGCACAGATAGGCATAACGCCCAGCCTCTTGTCGTCAATCATATCCATGGTCATATCGCCATCGCCCACAATGGCAATATCACCAACTCCTTGGAACTCCGCTCCCAGCTTGAGCTCCAAGGCTCAATCTTCCATACAACCTCAGACACTGAGGTCATTTCCTACATAGTCACCAGAGAAAGAATCACCTCGAACTCAATCGAAGAGGCGGTGGAACGCGCGATGTACACCATCAAGGGTTCTTATTCCCTCGCCGTGATGTCGCCGACAAAACTCGTCCTCGCCCGTGACCCATTCGGTTTCAGGCCTCTTTGCTATGGCGTGAGAGACGATGGCACCTATATCGCCGCAAGCGAAACCTGCGCCCTCGATTCCGTCGGCGCCAAGTTCGTCCGTGACGTCCTCCCAGGCGAAGTCGTCTATTTCGACAAGGACGGCGTTCACTCAATCAAGACGCACTGTGGCAAGCAAAAGAAGCACATCTGCGCCTTCGAATTCGTCTATTTCGCCAGACCTGACTCAGTGATCGATGGCATCTCCGTCCATTCCGCCAGGGTCAAAGCGGGCGAATACCTCGCAAAATCCCATCCAGTCGAGGCCGATATCGTCATCGGTGTTCCGGATTCAGGGCTTGATGCCGCGATCGGATATTCAAAGAAATCGGGCATTCCTTACGAAATCGGATACATCAAAAACAAATACATCGGCCGCACGTTCATCGCTCCTGGCCAAGATAACAGAGAAGACAAAGTCAAACTCAAGCTCAATCCTGTCTCCTCGGTCGTCAAAGGCAAGCGAGTGGTGGTCATCGATGACTCAATCGTGAGAGGCACCACAAGCAAGAAGACAATCAAGCTTCTTCGCGATGCGGGCGCGAAAGAAATCCACATGAGGATATCATCGCCGACCTTCCTCAATCCTTGCTACTATGGCACGGACATCGATTCGAGGGATTACCTCATCGCCTGCCACCATTCGGTGGAGGAGATCGCGAAGATCATCGGCGCGGATTCGCTAGGCTTCCTCTCGGTCGAAAACGTCAAGGACATCGCGGGAGGGGAATGCTGCACGGCTTGCTTCGATGGAAGCTATCCGACACCGATTCCAAGTGACACCAGAAAATCAAGATTCGAAACCAAGATCTCAGATAAAGAATAAGTAGGGGAGAGAAACATGAAAAACTCAAAATCAGAATCATACGCAGCTGCAGGCGTAGACATCACGGCAGGATACAAGGCCGTTGAGCTCATGAAGGCTCATATCGCCAGAACCATCGTCCAGGCCAAACCAGACGACATTGGCGGATTCGGCGGACTTTTCACCCTTGACCTTGAAGGCTATAAGCACCCAATCCTCGTTTCAGGAACCGATGGCGTTGGCACCAAACTCAAGATCGCTTTCTTGATGGACAAGCACGACACCGTCGGCATCGACTGCGTCGCCATGTGCGTCAATGACGTCATCTGCTGCGGCGCGAAACCTCTCTTCTTCCTTGACTACATCGCCTGTGGCAAAAACTACCCAGAAAAGATCGCCGATATTGTCTCCGGCATCTGCGATGGCTGCGTCATGGCCCATAGTGAACTCGTCGGCGGCGAAACCGCAGAAATGCCAGGGTTCTACCCAGTTGATGAATATGACCTCGCCGGTTTCTCAGTCGGCATCGTCGACAAAGACAAAGTCATCGATAACAAAAAGATGGCGGCAGGGGATGTCATGATCGCTCTCCCATCTAGCGGCGTGCACTCCAATGGCTTCTCTCTTGTCAGAAAAGTCTTCGATATCGAGCACGCCGATATCAAGAAACCTCTCCCGGAACTCGGTGGAAAGTCTCTTGGCGAGACCCTTCTCACCCCAACGAAAATCTACGTCAAACCAGTCCTCGCCCTTCTTGATGAAGTCGAGGTTAAAGGCATCTCCCATATCACGGGAGGAGGCTTCTATGAGAATATGCCTCGCTCCATCCCAGACGGACTCAAAGTCGTCATCAAGAAAGAAGACGTCAAGGTCCTCCCGATCTTCAAGCTCATCCAGTCTGCCGGAAACATCCCAGAAAGAGATATGTTCAACACCTACAACATGGGTGTCGGCATGTCCATCATCGTGAGGCCAGAGGACGTCGAGAAATCGCTCGCTATCTTAAAAGCCCATGGTGAAGACGCTTACGTCATCGGCCATATCGAAAAATCAACTAGCGACGAAAAGATCGAAATCAATCTCTAAGACCATGAAAAAAGAATTAGCTAACATCGCAGTCTTCGTTTCAGGGGGAGGCACAAATCTCCAGGCGATTCTTGACGCAATCGACAAAGGAATCATTTCTTCTGGAAAGGTCACCCTCGTCGTCTCGAACAAAAAAGACGTCTACGCCTTAGAAAGAGCGAAGAACCATAACATCGAATCGCTAGTCCTCCTAAAGAAAGAGCTCGGTTCCCAAGAAGCCTTCGAAGACGCTCTCTTGAAGGCTCTAAAGGAAAGAGATATCGACCTCATCGTTCTTGCCGGATTCTTAGCAATCCTCTCCAAGAGATTCGTTAAGGAATACCCTAACAGAATCATCAACGTTCACCCATCCCTCATCCCATCCTTCTGCGGCGATGGCTTCTATGGACTTCATGTTCATGAGGCAGCCCTAGCAAAAGGAGTTAAGGTCACAGGCGCCACCGTCCACTTCGTCAACGAGATCACCGATGGAGGAAAGATCATTCTTCAGAAGGCGGTCGAAGTAAAAGAAGGGGACACCCCAGAAATCTTACAGCGCCGCGTCATGGAAGAAGCCGAATGGAAGATTCTCCCTCAAGCGGTTGAAATGGTCTCAAAACAGTTATTGGAGGAAAAGTAAATGAACATCTACGCTGTTAGCAACATCAAGGAACTCATCAAGGACAACCCATATGTCGGACGCGGCATCATCATCGGCAAAACCGAGGATGGCAAGAAAGCCGCTTTCGCCTACTTCATCATGGGTAGAAGCGAGAACTCAAGAAACAGAATCTTCACCTTCAAGGACAATGTCCTCTACACCGAACCATTCGATGCCTCAAAAGTTCAAGACCCATCGCTTATCATCTATGCAGCGGTGAGAGACATCGACAACAAGATGATCGTCACCAACGGCGACCAAACCGATACCATCTACGAAGGCCTTAAAGCCGGCAAATGCATGAAGTGCTCCCTTAAGAGCCGTGCCTTTGAGCCAGACTTCCCTAACCTCACCCCACGCATCTCCGGCGTCCTCAAGTTTGAGGGAAACGATTTCTCATATGAGATGTCGATCCTTAAATCCGCCGATGAAAAAGGAACCTCCTGCAACCGTTACTATTTCGAATATGACGCCCTCCCAGGACTTGGACATTTCATCCATACCTACGTCACCGATGGAAACCCAATCCCAACCTTCCAGGGCGAGCCTGAAAGAGTGGCCGTCCCTAACGATATCGACGAATTCGCTAACGATATCTGGACCGGCTTAAACGAGAACAACAAAATCTCCCTCTACGTCAGATACGTTGACTTAGCTACCAAAGAAGTCACCACAAGACTTATCAATAAAAACAAATAAGGAGGCAAAGATGGAAGAAAGAAAAGGATACATTTCACCATTCTCGACCCGCTACGCCAGCGAGGAGATGCAGTACGTTTTCTCTAACGATTTCAAGTTCCAGACTTGGAGAAAACTCTGGGTTTCTTTGGCCAAAAGCGAAAAGAAACTAGGCTTAGACATCACCGATGAGCAAATCGCTGAACTCGAAGCCCACGTGAGTGACATCAACTACGATGTCGCCGAAGAAAGAGAAAGAATCGTCAGGCATGACGTCATGTCTCACGTCTACGCTTATGGCCAGCAATGCCCAAAAGCGGCAGGCATCATCCATTTAGGCGCCACATCTTGCTATGTTGGCGATAACACCGACGTCATCATCCTTAGGGAAGCGAGCAAGATCGTCCTTAAGAAAGCCGCTCAGGTCTTAAGCAACCTCAAAGCCTTTGCCCTTAAGTACAAAGACCTTCCTTGCCTTGCTTACACCCACCTTCAGCCAGCCCAGCTCACCACAGTCGGCAAGAGAGCCACTTTGTGGATGAATGAGCTTGTGATGGATATCGAAAACCTCGTCTATCAGATGGACAACCTCAAGCTCCTTGGCCAAAAAGGCACCACGGGAACCCAAGCTTCCTTCATGGACCTTTTCGGAGGAGATGAAGCCAAAGTCAAAGAACTCGAGAAACTCATCGCGACCGACATGGGCTTTGAAGCCTGTGTCCCTGTTTCAGGACAGACCTATTCCCGCAAGGTCGATAGCTATTTCTTAAGCGTCCTTTCGGGTTTTGCCCAATCCGCCTACAAATTCTCCAATGACCTCCGTATCCTCCAA
>CADBDO010000074.1 GCA_902793515.1 uncultured Erysipelotrichaceae bacterium
AGCCATTTCTGGAGTTCGGTTTTGCCGCTAGAGACCTTTCCTCCAATGACAATCGATTCGCCGTTTTTGATCAAACGACGCAGGATTTGCATGGATTTTTCGTCAAAGAAGCCTGAATTGTCGGTGATTTTGCAATCATTGCTTTCTAGACGAATCGCGAAGGTGAAGGTCTTCTCATTCCTCTTTCTGGCAAGGGATGAGTTAACCGCGTTTATGCGGTATCTCCCAAAGCTGATATCCAGAATTGGGCACTGAACGCTGAACTGATGTTCGGTGAGATTCGCGAGCTGCCTAAGGAAAGAAGAGACTTCCTCTTTCTTGATTTTGATGTCTGCTTTCTGACGCCCTTTGAGGTTAGAGACGTAATAGAGCGACTCCCCGTTATATGAGATGTCAGTCACTCCTTCTAGGGCGATAAGAGGAGAGAGAAAAGAGCTCTCGAGATAGGCTACTGGGTCTCCGCTCATAAGGCCTTCCCCTTTTTAATCTCAAAAGCCTTTGCGGAATGGTAATGGTAGGTTCCGTTGAACGTACAATCGAAGTAAAGGTTAACGAAGTATGGGGCGCCTAACGTAACACCATCCCCATCCTTAAAGGCCAATTCGACGTTCCATTCTTTGACATAATACTTGCTGAGGCTCTGGGTGAAATATCTCGATGCGATGCGGGCAAAGAGCTTTCTATCAAAATAAGCTGGGCCACCATTAGGGTCAGATATCACCGCGTTTTGGGCATAGGTGAAATCGAAAGCGGAGAAAGTGTTGATGATGCCAGTCGACGTGTAAGAAAAGGAATAGGCAGATATTGAGAAGACAAAGAGGGCGATGAAGAGAAGGAAGTTAAGCATTGGGTTTCACCTCCGTCACGTAGTAGCGGCTATTGATCTTCGCGCCGACATCGTTTGACTCACGGAAGACCGTGAATTGATGGAAAAGGGTGTCGCTATTGTGGTCCCCTACGCCTTCTAGGATGATCTCGCATTCATAGAACCTTCCCTTTATACCTTTGACGGGAGGCAAGAAGATTTGGGTCGTGAATTCATATCCATCCATATCTGGGTGATAGTCATTGGTTTGGTAACGGAGGTCGCCTTTGACATAAAGGCCTTTCTTGGAACGTAGATACGACTCGTTTCCATTTGGGATGAGTTCCAACGGAGTGGATATATACGGAACGTTGAACTCGTTGGTTTTCCTCGTCCCAAAATGGAAGTCATCAAGGTAGTTATAGAAACGGATCTCCCCTTTCTTCATCGTCATGGGAGTCATTGAGTAGTCATAGTTTTGGACCCTGAATTTCATGTCCCGGAGAGGCAAAAGCCCCTGCGAATCCGTCTCATATTCGTCTTCTAGGCCTTTGGAATATACCGTCATATAACGCGGATATCCAGCGATCAGGTCCCCTCGGTAGTAGCCACCGAAGGCCTTGTCATTGGTGAATGATCCGTCTTTCCCGGCAAACGTTTTTGGAGAAATGTACCCATAAGGGACTTCAGCGGTCCATGACTCAACCGTTTCTGGGGCTACCAGGACTCTTGTCTCGACGAGGAGATGCTGGTCAACATCCCCGACATGGAGGGTTGAATAAGGAACCACCACATCGAAATCAATGACCTGCCCCTTCTTGTATTTGTGGAAATCGAATCTTGAATCGATATAACCTAGCCCAGGTCTTGTGTTGCCATAGTTCTCTACTTTGCTTTTGCCGTTTTCCCTATATGTATGGCTCACATCGAACACGAAAGCGATCTCCGCGTCTTTGAGCATGTGCATATGGAGGGTTACGCTTCGGTCTTTCCTGTCATTTGGGGCCCAATAGAAATCTTCGATGTAGCAAGTATCGACGACCGTGAGCCAGACTTGATTAAAAGTCCAAGCCGAAGAAAGGAAGGGCGTAAGCAAAGAAAGGATGAAGAGCAAGGGTTTCAGCTTGCTCCCATGAGTTTTGCGTATTCTGTTTTCAGCTTGCATCTGAGTTTCCTCCTTTCCTGTTCGTAGAACTCCTTGCTTCCGTATTTCATCCACCAGAAGCGGTAATTCTTCCCTCTTTCGAGGTAATCGTTCACGAAGATGAGGCCTTGAACGAAAGTGAGCCTTTTGAAGAAATCATTCACTTTAAGCAGGAATGAGGCTTCTTTCCGCGGCATGCGGAACCTTAGATAGAAGGTATTGAGATCATAGACGTGCGTGTTGGATGGGTAGCCCGCCCCCGAAAGAGATGAAGAATATGCCTTCGTGATGGCCTCTTCCTCGTTGTGGCTAAGCTTAGGATTCAATTCAATTGGTTCGTTGTTTGGTTTCATTTTTCGTGCCTCACTTATCCAATATTGGAAAACGTATGATTTTTCACAAAAAGATGAAAAAACGACCTCTCATCGTAGATGAACTTTTTAAAGCATTTGCCACCTTCAAGTTTCGAAAATGGGGTTATAATATGCCCATGGTAATCATCGTTGGACCAAGTGCGAGCGGAAAAACCGAGGTCGCTAACATCCTCAACAAAGACTACGACGTCAAGAGGGCTATTACTCATACGACGAGGCCCCCACGCGCCGGCGAGAGGAATGGAGTCGACTATTATTTCGTCAACGAAGAGACCTTCGAACTCCTAAAGAAGAGCGATGCCTTCGTTGAGACCACCCAGTATGGCGACTACCACTACGGCTGTTCAAAAGCCCAGGTCAGCAAGAATAAATGTGCCGTCCTTGATCCAAATGGTTTAAAAGCGTTCAAGAAACTCAACAATGACCTCGTCGTCTCTTTCCAGCTTATGGCTACCCCTACGACTAGAGAGGCCAGGATGAGGGACCGCGGCGACAAAGAAGGCGATATCTATATGCGCCTTATGAAAGATCAGAACATCTTCTCCGCGAAGAAGCTTAACGGTTATATCGATTACAAAATCAGGACAGACAAAAAATCTCCTCAGCAGATAGCCGAAGAGATATTCGGATTATACTTAGACGCCCTCGAGAAGAGAGGACTCAAGAGAAACTAAAGATTACTCGTCAGTGATGACGGGTTTCTTTTTATTCCAGCGGACAAGCGCCTCGGTGACGGTGTATTCTTTGCACTTCGTGACTGTAAGTTTGATTGGGCCATTGCTCACAACGTCCCCGACTTCCGCGAATCTTCCAAGTTTGTCGACAACCCAGCCAGAGACGGTCGAATAATCGTCCTCAAGGAGTTTGTCTGGGTCGAGTCCGAAGTAGTTATAGAAATCGTCGATGTTGGTGTCGCCTTTAACGATGAAGGTGTTCCTCTTCGGTCCTTTGATGATCGAGGTGGATGGTCTATCATTCTCGTCCCACATCTCACCGACGAGCTCTTCAAGGATGTCTTCGAGGGTGATGATGCCTTCGGTACCGCCGAATTCGTCTCTGACAAGAGCGATGTGATGGCGGTTTTCTTTCATGAGTTCCATGACGCTAGAGACGACCATCGTGCGAGGTACGCTGACGATCGGCATGAGGATGTTCTCATAGGAAGTGAGGGTGCCTTTTACCATCTCCCTAAGGAGGGTCTTAACCGGGAGGTAGCCTAAGACGTGGTCGAGGTCGCCTTTGTAGACGATGATACGGGAGAAATCGAAAACGCCTTTTCTCTTGAGGAATTCCTCAAATGAGGAATCGACGTCATATCCGAAGATCTTGACGCGTGGGGTCATGATCTCGTAGCAGCTTGTCTCTTTGAAATCGAGTGACCTCAAAAGAAGCTCGGATTGATCTTCGTCAATGAGGCCTTCGTCTTCGATGGCGTTGACCATCGCCTCAAGCTCTTCGTCGGAAGCGACTTTGCTCTCTTCCCCTGCTTTCTCTAAGAATGGAGAAGAGACCCATTCAGCGAATTTGGTGCTCGGCCAAACGAATGGGAAGAAGACCACTTTGAGGACGTTGATATACCCCGCGAAGAACTTAGAAAGGAAGAAAGAGTGGTTTTTTGCAATGGCTTTTGGAGTAATTTCGCCAAAAAGAAGAAGGACGAAGAGGAGAGAAAGAGCGCCTAAGGTCTCCGCCATATTCTCTAAGGAAGTGCCTTTGAAGACATCGATGAAAAGAAGAGCGGTCAAGGATGAGGCAAGGACGTTCACGAAGTCGTTTCCAAAGAGAATCGTCGCGATTGTGTTGTCGTAATTCTTCGCAAGCTTAAGAGCCTTCTTTGAGGCTTTGCCCTTGTCTTTCTCTAAGCGGGACTGGCTGACGCAGGAATAAACCATGTCAGACGCGCTGAAAGTGGCGCTTAAGAGGAGACAGAGGATGATTATGGCCAAATACACGAAGTCGAGCGGTTTCATTTCTTCTCGCCTCCTATGGCGTCTTTCTCGCCGATTGGGCCAACAAGCTCCTCAAGGACGTCTTCCATGGTAACTAAGCCAACAAGGCGGTCATCCTTGTATACGAGGGCGGATTGGGTATGGTTTGTTCTGAAACCGTCTGTGAGGTCGTCGATCTTGACATTTGGAGCGACGATGTATGGTTTCTCTAAGGCTTTATTGATGTCGAAGTTCTTCTTTTTGAGGTACATCGAAAGGAACTTCTTGACGATAAGCACACCTTTGATGTCGTTGATCTCCCCTTCATAGACCGGGATTCTTGAGTATTGGGTTTC
>CADBDO010000075.1 GCA_902793515.1 uncultured Erysipelotrichaceae bacterium
ACATATGAGTTTCTTATTCCCTTTTGCCTTATTTGGCTTATTGGCGATCCCTGCCTTAATCATCATCTACATCTTGCGCAATAAATATAAAGAGGAAACAGCCCCTTCCACCTACATCTGGGAGATGGCCGCCAAACTCCTCAAGCGCAAAAACCCACTTTCCCGTTTCGAGCATCTCCTTGCCCTTATCGTCCAGTGTCTTGCCATCGCGGTCTTCTCGGTCGCCTTGGCTCACCCTGTCTTCACTCTTGAGGGTCAAGCCGATGACATCGTCTTCATCCTCGATGCCTCTTCTTCCATGGGCATGGTTCATGAAGGACAAACCCGTTACGAGAAGGGTATCGAACTCATCCAAGAGAAGGTCGACAATGCGGTCAACGGCTGCACCTTCACCCTCATCTTAGCTGAGAAAGAACCACGTTTGGTTTGCCAAAAGGTCGACGACGTCTCTACTTTCACGATGTACCTCGAGAACCTTAAGGCCCCTACCAAAAACGAAACCTCCTTGGTCGATTCCGTAGCCCTTGCCCAGAACCTCTTCAACGAGGGCAAAGCAAACCTCTGCTACCTTGCGACCGACCAGGATTGCTCTGGTGAAATCCTTAGCAACATCGAGTGGCTTGAT
This sequence comes from uncultured Erysipelotrichaceae bacterium, assembly GCA_902793515.1. GTDB lineage: Bacteria > Bacillota_I > Bacilli_A > RFN20 > CAG-826 > UBA4951. Next base: position 626 of record CADBDO010000075.1, read on the forward strand.
TGTTCCGACAACGAGGAAAACTACTCCATCCTCGGACTCAACTATAAAGTTGAAGGAACTAAGTTAAGCTTCTTTATCACCTTGAATTCCTATGCAAGCGACAAGGATCTCGAGGTCAAGTTCTACCTTAACAACCAAGAGCTCGGTTCCAAGACCTGCCAATGCGCCAAAGGCGTCACCCAGACCTTCGAGTGCAAAGGATTCACCACCCAGGGTCAGGCGGTTCAGAGCGTGAAAGCCGTTATCAATGCGACCGATGGTCTCATGGATGACAATAGCTTCACCATCTATCCAAATACCCAGCAAATCAACACCAAAGCCCTCATAGTCAGCTCTGCTCCAACCTATTTGGAAGCCATCTTCAAGGCCATGAACGTTGAGTACGCTGTCGTCTCCCCAACGAAGTACAAACTCGTTGGCGGCTATGACATCTATGTCTATGACAGCTTCAAGCCAACCGCTCTCCCAGAGATCGGCGCTTCCATGTTCTTCGGTCTTAAGAACTCCGTCGAAGGCGCAGGCTTCCTCGCTTCCGCTGAAGTTATCCCGGATGAGTCAACCACTCTTGCCTGGACCAACAACGAGGATTCAAGCCTTTACAGAACTCTTACCCGCGGTATCGGCATGAACCGTGACATCCTTCTCAAGCAATACGTCAACTATTCGCTTGTGAACAACTTCACGACCATCTTGACCGCCAATAAGAAACCAGCCGTCTTCGTTGGCAGAACCGACGTTCAGACCCGTGAAGTCGTCTTCAACTTCGACCTTCACAACTCCAACCTCCCGCTCCTCTACGATTTCGTTCCTCTTATGAGAAACCTCGTCGACTATTGCAAGCCAAGGACCCTTCTCGACTTCGATTATGAAGTCGGTGACAAGGCCACCCTCAACATTGCCGATGAGATCACCAAGATCACTATCCATAGACCGGATATGAAACCTGACGAAGCCGAGCCAATCGCCTTCGAAAAGGGTCAGGAGCAATACCAATACGAAACCCGCACCGTTGGTGAACACCTTATCACTGTCACCTATCAGGACGGTTCCACCAAGGAGATCAACTTCTTCGTGCATATGAACAAACCTGAGACTGTCGCGCAACCAGCAGCCCAGGCTAACTTTGCACTCGCGATCACCGAAAACACCGTTAAAGGCGATGGCATCTTAGACAACATCTTGCCTATCATCATCGCCGCCGCAGCCTTCTTCGCTGCAGATTGGATCTTGTACACTCATGAACAGTATTGAAGTCAGAAATCCATATCTAGCGTTTATCGCTATTCCTTTGGTTGCGATCGTCGTCCTATTCTTCTTCCACATCCCAAAACAGAAGAGACTCTGGACCAAACACATCATCTCGCTCGTCCTTCACTTCTTCATCGCGGCGACTTTGACCCTCACCTTCATCGACATCAACTACCTCTATACCGCTAAAAGCACAGAGTTAGTCGTTCTTGCCGACTGCAGTGACTCCGAAATCGAATCGAAAGATAAGATCGACGACATCGTCAAAACGATTTACAACGAGCTTAATCCTACGACAAAAGCCTGCGTCGTCGCCTACGCTGAATCCCCAGAGAAGGTCGTCGATTATGGTAATTCCTATGACGGAGCCATCAAAAAGGTCTTCGAATCCGACACCTTCAAGAGAAACTCGACCAACATCGAAAAGGCTCTTAGGTTCGCGAATACCTTATACAGCGAAGACACCATGCGTCGTCTCATCATCGTCTCTGACGGCATTGAGACCGATGGCACCGCTACATTAGCCCTCGAGGATCTCCTCCACAACAAGGTCTCCATCGAGTGCGTCTACACCAAAAACCCAGAGAGAGCCAAGAACGAAATCGCCATCACCGATGTCGAATTCGTCGACACCGTCTTCCTTAACAGGACCCAAACCCTCAAGGCTGAGATCCGTTCCTTCAAAGAAGAGAACGCCATCGTCAACCTTTGGAAAGATGGCCAGGTCATCGACCAGCAAGAGCTCCCAATCAACCGCGGACTCAACGAAGTCGAATTCGTTCTCCCAACCGACACCGTCGGCACCTTCGATTACAAGGTGAGCGTGGAACCAACCGCTTCCAAGACCGCCCTTGATGACGTCTATGCCGAAAACAACGTCCGTAGCTTCACTCAGAAAGTTACCGACCAGTTCAAGGTTCTTCTTTTGACCGGCGGTCAGAATGAGAACATCAGGAACGTCTTCATCAACGAACTCGGCTGTTTCACCGAAAACACCGACGTCACCGAGATTTGGTACAAGAACAACTCTTTAAAGACCGATCTTGATTACCTCCTCTCCTTTGATGAGTACATCCTCTACAACGTCAAAATCAAAGACATCCCTCACTACGACCAATTCGTCGCCAACATCTTCACCTGCGTTACCTCTTACGGCAAGACTCTCCAGAACTATGGCGAGCTTAACCTCAGCAGCGAAGATACCGATCCATTAGCCCTCTACTCGGATATGCTCCCAGTTCAGGTCGAAGGTTCTAGCGAGAAGGCCGTCGTCCTCAACATCGACGTCTCCGGCTCCATGGCCGGCACATCTATCGAACAGGCCAGAGCTGGTGCCAGATCCTGTGTCGAAGCCTTAACCGAAAAAGACTTCATCGGCGTTGTCTCCTTCTCCGATTCCGCTAAAGTCGTCGCTCCTCTCTCCCAAGCGAAGAGAAACGCTGACTCCATCAAAGCGGCCATCGACAGAATGGAACCAGAGGGCGGCACCGAAATGAACACCGGCCTCAAGAAGAGCGCTGAACTCCTTGCCAACAGCAGCTTCGAGTACAAATACGTCATCACGCTTTCAGATGGTATGCCATTTGAAGATGAGAGCGAGTTAGTCGAGCAAGTCGAAAAGATGACCGAGCTTGGCATCTCCTGCTCCTTCATCAACATCGACAACCCAAGTGGCGAGAGCCTCTTAAGAAACCTCGCTGAGCACGGCTTTGGCGCATACTACTTCTGCGACGATACCACCCAGCTCGTCGATACTATGATCGACGCTGTCAACGCCCACTCACTAAGTGGTCTTATCAGCGACAAAGATCTCGCCATCGGCGTCGGTGAGAAAGAGAACCCAATCTTAGATGGCGTCAACACCAATAACCTTGGCGACATCAGAGGTTCTTACATCTCTTACCGTAAGCCAGACGCGAAGACCGTCCTCACTGTCCCTTATCAAAAAGAAGGCGATAGTCAGACCGGCAGCGCCAACATGACTCTTCCACTTTTCGCCTACTGGCGCTTTGGAAGAGGCACCGTCTCTTCATTCACCTCCGACTTCAGCTCCTGGACCTATCGCTTCAGGAATAGCGCTGATGGAAGGAAGTTCTTCCAGAATGCCTGGAACGCCATGCTCCCAGAATTCGCATCCCATGATCAGATGCAGTTCACCTATGAGACCAAGGGCGTTACTTCCGACATCCACGTCTATGCGGCAGATCCTGACACGCAAGCCGAGGTCAAGGCCACTCTTACCGGTCCAAAAGGCGAGAAGATTGAAGCTCAGCTCTTCTATGATGGATACCAGTACTCCGCCAACGTCCCAACCGAGGCGCTTGGCACTTATTCCGTCCACATCCTTTATAAGCATCATTACGTCAACACCGTTGGCGATACTATGCTCCTCACATTAGGAGAAGGCGACTTCAACCTCTTCTTCGACTATTCGAGCGAATACAACGTCTTTGATGCTTCTGAAGGCGAACTTCTCTATGAACTTGCTAGAAGCTCTGGCAAAGAGGTCACCATCAACGACATCAACTACGCTCAGATGAACGAAGAGCTTCAGTACCAGTCCTACCGTTCAACCAGCCTTTGGTTCCTCATCGCCACTCTTGTCCTCTTCCTTGCCGACGTCTTTGTCAGAAAAGGCGAAGCCAAAAAGAAGAAGAAACCAGAATCTTGGTTAATCGCTAAAAACACAATTAAGGCCACTTCGCGTGGCCTTTTTTTGTTTGTCCATATAAAATCACGTTTTTGCTGACGATTTTAAAATTTGAGGGGGTTTTGCCGCTGATTTTTAAAAACCGGGCGAAAAGAAAAGGCCCACATTTCGTGAGCCTGGTTTTTTATTTCTTAAAACTAATTCCTTGGGACGCTGAGAGATACATCCAAATAGCAGACGACATCATCGACGCTGGTGCCGCTGAAGCTGCCATCAGCCGCGTCGCCATAGAGCTTAGCGGTGATTGTGTAACCATCGGAGAAGGTCTTGGTGAATGTGTAGGTATTGGAGCCGTAGTGTCCATAAGTCGAGACTTTTCCATTGGTCTCGGACCAGTGATTGCCTGAGGTGAAT
>CADBDO010000076.1 GCA_902793515.1 uncultured Erysipelotrichaceae bacterium
AATTCAGCCTCTTTTCTTTTTCCTTATTTATTCTTGGCTTCCATGAGGTTCTTAAGGAGAGCGAGCCTCGTAAGAAGTCCAACGCCTCCAGGAACCGGAGTCTGTTTGGCGATTGGGAGATTTGGTTCGGCGTCACCATGGAGGTGTCCGTCTTCGCCTTTGTTGATGCCGACATCGACTAACCAAGCGGTTGGTTTGAGTTCATATGTGTGATCGATGAAGGCTTGTTTGCCAATTGCGACAACGATGAGGTCGGCGTTCTTAAGATACATGCGACGATCCTCTTCTTTGGTCTTCGAATGGAGGACGGTGACGTTGCAGTTCCTATTGAGGAGAAGTCTCGCCATAGGTTTGCCAACGATATCGCTTCTACCTAAAACCACCGCGTTTTTGCCAGTGAAATCGAATCCATCGGCGGCTAAATAATCAACGATTCCTTTTGGGGTGCAGCAGACATATTTGGAGCCAAGGACAAAGCCATCGACATCCTTCTCAGGGGAGATGGTTTGGTTGATGTGCTCTTCGCTGATATGTTTTGGGACCGGAAGCTGAACGAGGATGCCGGTGATTGATGGATCTTCGTTTTGCTTTCTGATGAGGGAGAGAACTTCTTCTTCGGTGACATCTTCCTCAAACTGAGTTTGGATGGCGGTGATGCCAACCTCCGCGGAATCTTTCTTCTTTCCACGGACATAAGACTCGCTGGCAGGGTTATGGCCAACGGTGATGATTGAGAGAACAGGCGCCTCAGGCATTTGAGCCACTTCGGCTTTGATTCTTTCCTTTTCTTGAAGGACGTATTCTTTTATTTCCATAGCTAACCTTAACATAGCACTTAAGGGTTTTAATTTCATTAAAAAAGGCCAGATTCTTTATCTGGCCTATCGATTATTCTTTCTCGATTATTTGAGAAGCTTGAGGAAGGTGAGGAGCTCGCTGGTTGTAGTACCGTTATCTCCGCTTTCAGGTCCCTTAGCATTGAGAATCATGATAAGGAGAGCGAGGAAGAGGAAGACGACAGCGAATCCGAAGGTAAGCCAAGTAATGACTTTCTCGGAACCACGTTCCTTGGTTTTAACGAAGACGTTAAGTCCTCCACCGGTGATAGCGCCAGAAGCACCTTCTGACTTACCGCCTTGGAGCAAGCTCAAAATGATCAATATGAGAGCGACGATGATAAATAAGATGTCATACCACTGCATAATACGAATAACTCCGAACGCTAAATGCGCTAGATAACTTTAGTATAGTTAGACCTTTTTCGCAATCAAAGATTCACTATACAATAGTGCTTCCTTTACTTTCCGAGATTGGCTTTCGTCTCGAGAATGATGTCGCGAATCTCCGCCGCTCTTTCGAAATCGTAATTCTTCGCGGCCTCTTTCATCTCTTTCTCAAGGAGCTTCAAACGCTTCTCGATCTCGCTTCTCGACATCTTGCCAGACATCTTGGAGAACTCTTCCTCATCTCTGTCGTTATTGGTGAGAGGAGGTCTGATCTCTTTGATGATGGTCGTTGGGACGATGCCATATTCATCGTTGTAGGCTTTTTGGATGCTCCTACGACGATTGGTCTCATCGATGCACTCCTTCATCGAGCGGGTAATCGTGTCAGCGTACATGATGACTTTGCCATGTGCGTTTCTCGCTGCACGTCCCGTGATCTGGATGAGGGAGGTCGTTGAACGGAGGAAGCCTTCTTTGTCGGCATCGAGGATGCAGATCAAAGAGACTTCTGGGATATCAAGACCTTCTCTTAGAAGGTTGATGCCGACAAGGACGTCGAATTTGCCCTTACGGAGCTGATAGATGATCTCGGTTCTCTCGAGGGTCTTTGTCTCGTTTTGGAGATATGTGACTTTGATGCCTTCGTTTTTGAGATAGGCGGTGAGATCCTCTGCCATCTTGATGGTGAGAGTGACGATCATGACCCTCTCATTCTTCTCAATGCGGTCTTTGATCTCCGCCATGATGTCATCGATCTGACCAAGAGGTTTCCTGACTTCGATCTCTGGGTCAAGAAGACCGGTTGGACGGATGATTTGCTCTGCGACTTCATGTCCGCAGAGGTTAAGTTCATATTCGCCTGGGGTCGCGGAAGTGCACACCACCGCATCAGGCATTAGGCTTTCGAATTCCTGGAAGTTGAGAGGACGGTTATCGAGAGCGCTTGGCAAACGGAAACCATACTCAACGAGGGTCTCTTTGCGGGACCTGTCTCCATTAAACATTCCTTTGACCTGCGGGAAGCTGACGTGAGACTCATCGACCAAAAGGAGATAGTCCTTAGGGAAATAGTCCATCAGGCAGAACGGCCTTTGGCCAGGTTTACGTTTATCGATGTGGCGGGAATAGTTCTCAATGCCAGGGCAACGACCGAATTCCTTAAGGGATTCCATGTCTTGCCTCGTTCTCATTTCAAGGCGTTCCGCTTCAAGGAGCTTTCCTTCGGAACGGAAATATTTGAGCCTGTCTTCAAGCTCTTCGGAAATAGTGACGCAGGCCTCTTCGATTCTCTTTCTTGTCGAAGCGTGGTCATAGGCTGGGTAGATAGGATAGGTGAGATAGCTCTTATGGATTTCTCCGCTTAGCTTATCAACCTCGCAAATCTTCTCAACGTCGTCACCGAAGCAATCGATGCGGATGTAGTAATCCGATGTGTACATCGGGCAGATGTCGATGATGTCACCGTGGACTCTGAAGTTGCCAGGAGCCAAATCGAAGTTGTTTCTGTTGTATTGGGCTTCCACAAGCTTCTCGAAGAAACGTTTTCTGTCCAAGGTCTCCCCTACGCGTACTTCGAAAACAAGACCACGATATTCCTCTGGATCAGTTAAACCATAGATAGCGGCAACCGAAGCAACAACGATTGTGTCCCTGCGTTCGATGATCGAGTTGACCGCGCTTGTGCGCATCATCTCAATCTCGTCGTTCATCATCGCGTCTTTGGCAATGTAGGTATCGGTCTTTGGGATGTATGCCTCAGGCTGATAGAAGTCGAAGTTCGAGACGAAATACTCAACCCTGTTATGAGGGAAGAGCTCTTTGAATTCGCCATATAGCTGAGAGGCTAAGGTTTTGTTATGGACAAGGACCAAGGTTGGTCTATTTAAGGCAGCGATGATATTCGCGTCGGTGAAGGTCTTGCCTGTTCCGGTCGCGCCTAAAATGACCTGGACTTTTTTGCCTTCTTCAACGCCTTTGAGGATTTTGGCTATGGCAGCAGGCTGATCGCCCGTAGGTTTGAAAGGAGAAACTAATTCGAAGCGATGGGTATCATCTATCGCCATCGTTGTTTACCTCATTTTCAGCAGGGTTTTGCTGGGAATTTTGCGTTTTTGACTGCTTTTTCTTCCTGCGTCTTACGTAGAATGGCTCGAAGCCTTCTCCGTTAATGGTCTTAGCTTTCGAGAAGGAGACGAAGGCTCTAGGATCAACGGTCGCGATGAATTCTCTGAGTTCAGTTGTCTCGTCTTGGTAGATGACGGCCCTGACCATCTTGCGATCTTCGCCGGTATATCCGCCAACGGTATCGAAGAGGGTGGTAGAGTGGTCCATCTCATCGATGACGTATCTATTAATCTCTTCATACTTGTCGGTGATGATGTCACAGATAACGAACTGGGTGGCGTCGACATAGAGGAAGCGGATTGAAAGAGAGCAGACAATCGCGCAGAGGATGCCGATGCAGGAAAGGATGAAGTTATTTGGAACGCTGAGTCTGACGAGAGCGCCAATCACAATCAAAGTGACGTCGATGATAAGGCTTGAGGTGTTCTCTTTGATTTCGCTATATCTGGCGACGATGGCAGAGACGATGTTGAAGCCGCCAGTAGAGCCATTGCCATGGTAGGCAAGAGCGATACCGCCACCACAAAGGAATCCCCCAAAGACTGCCGCAAAGAGGAGAGCGCCGAGGGCGTCTGGTCCTCCTCCTAAAGCAGATTCATAAATCGCCGTCATTCCGAAAACCTCACCAAGGTTCAAACGGTAGATGAGGGAGAAGGTTGCTGGATAGGCAATCATCGCGATAAGGGTGTGGATTGAGAACTTCTTTCCAAGGACCACCAAACCAAGGACCCAAAGGAGAACCTGGAAAACCGCGACAACGATATCGGTGCATTCAAAACCTGTCGCGCTCTTCACGAAGAAGTTCACGATAATACCGACAGACGAAACGCCACCAGAGATGATGTTGCACGGCGCGATGAATAAAGCGTCGCCAAAAGCCATGATGACACAACCCAAAATAACGAGGAGGACGTTGCCCACTTCGCCAAGGATCTTACGTTGTTGTGCTGGAATTACTGACTGACTCATTTTGAATTATAGGAAAGGTTTTCTAAGTAAGCGTCGATGAATGGATCTAAATCTCCATCCATTACGCCTTGGACATCGCTCGTCTCATAGTTCGTGCGGTTGTCCTTAACCATAGTATAAGGGCAAAACACGTAGGAACGAATCTGAGAACCCCATTCGATGTTCTTTTGTTCGCCGACGACGGATTTGAGTTTCGCTTCGCGTTCCTC
>CADBDO010000077.1 GCA_902793515.1 uncultured Erysipelotrichaceae bacterium
TCGCGTATTCTTCGCTATGCGAAAGCCTATGACGTCATCTCCGATTACAAGGCCTCTCTCCCATATATGGCATCTGCCGGAAACCACGAGAGAACAGCTCCATATTGCCAATATCTCATGAGCGACATCGACTATGCCGGTTATGGCTGGTCTGGCGCTTATTATTCGTATGATTATGGCTGCGCTCACTTCACGGTCATCAACTCCAATGACCTCGATACTGAAGAGCTCAATTGGGTTACCTCTGACCTTGAAAGCGCCTCTAACGCCAAATGGAAAGTCGTCATGCTTCATATCTCCCCATATTCCACGGGCGATAACAGCAACTCGAGCGACAACCAAAAGATGGTCGAGAAACTCACCCCAATCTTTTCCGAGAAGCACGTCGACTTAGTCTTGCAAGCTCACGACCATACCTACAACAAGACCAAGCCTTATAAGTGGGACGCTGCCGGCTTTAGCACAACCTGGAATAACGAAGACGTCGTCAATTTCAGCGTTGAAGTGGCGGAGAAAGACGGCAAATCCTACGACAAGAATCCTAATGGCACTTACTACGTAACGACTGGTGCGGCCGGACATAGATGCGGCGCTTCCGAAGCTGACGGGGTCTGGGCCGAAGTCACCAAAGACGAAAACGGCGAGATCAAAGGCCTCAACCCATCGAAGACCTTCCTTAGCAATAAGTACAAGATCGAGGTCGGCACCATCAAATACGCGAACCAATACGAGTCCTATACCGTAAGCGGTTATACCTCCGCCCAGGATTACCATGTTGGCGATCCAGCGACTGGCAACGTGAACGCTCAGATGTTCGGTGTCCTTAACCTCGATGATAAGACCCTTTCCTACGACGTTTACACAGTAAACAGCGACGAGGTCAAACTCTTCGACAGCCTCGACATCATGAAGGACTAACCTCCCTTAACACCTAAGAAATCAAATAGTTGTGAAGAAACCCCCTCACAACTATTTTTTCTTTATAGAAAAATCGAGAGCCCGTTGTATAATTCTCCTGTAGGATAAGCAAAGTTTCCTTTTTAGAGAGGGCCTCGGAGTGGAAAAGCCTAGGAAACACGCCACTTATCTGAAAATGTGAGCAATGTCACCGTGCTTCGCGTTAAGAAGAAATCGAGTGCACCCCGTGTGAAGAAGGATGGTACCGCGCGACACCGCGTTCCTTCGCAGGGTGTTTTATTTTGTTTAGGGGGTCATTTATGAAACCACTTACCGGAATGGAAATCCGCAACCGCTGGATTAAATTCTTTGAATCAAAAGGACATAAGAACGTGCCAAGCGTCTCGCTCGTCCCTCATGGCGATAAATCGCTTCTTTGGGTCAACGCAGGCGTCACTGGCTTAAAGAAATATTTCGATGGCAGCGAAATTCCTGCCAATAGACGTATGACCAATGTCCAGAAGTGCATCCGCACCAACGACATCGAAAACGTCGGCCATACCGCCCGTCACCACACCTTCTTCGAGATGCTTGGAAACTTCTCGATTGGCGATTATTTCCGTGATGAGGTCATTCCGTGGGCCTTCGAACTTCTCACCAATGAAGAAGTGGGCTTCGGTTTCCCGAAAGAGAAACTCTACATAACCTATAACCCAATGGATAAAGCCTCCCTTGAGCTTTGGATTAAGGTTGGCATGATCCCAGACCACATGATTCCTCTCGAAGGCAATTTCTGGCAGATCGGCGAAGGCCCATGTGGACCAGACACCGAAATGTTCTTTGACCGTGGCGAGAAATATGACCCAGAGCACCGCGGCGTCGAAATGCTTAAGAACGACGAGGAGAATGACCGTTACATCGAAATCTGGAACATCGTCTTCAGCCAGTTCAACGCAGTCAATGGCGTCAAGAGAGAAGACTACAAAGAACTCCCATCCAAGAATATCGATACCGGCGCAGGTTTAGAGAGATTCGCCTGCATTTGCCAAGAGACCCCAACCAACTTCGAGACCGACCTTTTCATGCCGATCATCGAAGCGGTCATGAAGCTTTCTGGCAAAGAGTACGCTGAGCCAAACCTCATGAGCTTCCGCGTCATCGCCGACCACATCAGATGCCTTACCTTCGCTCTCGGCGATGGTGCCATCTTCTCTAACGAAGGACGTGGCTATGTCTTAAGAAGAATCGCCCGCCGCGCCATGAGATATGGCCAGAAACTCGGCATCAATGGCCCATTCCTTTGGAATCTTGTCGACATCGTCGTCGAGAAATACGCCGAATGGTATCCAAACCTCTTAGAGAAGAAAGAGCTCGTCAAGAAGATGATTCTCGGCGAAGAGAATAAATTCAGCCAGACCCTCATGGTCGGTGAGAAGAAACTCAAGAAGATCGTCGAAGAGAAAGGCATGATCTCAAGCGAAGACGCCTTCCTTCTTTACGACACCTATGGTTTCCCAAAAGACCTCACCTCTGAAATGGGTCTTGAGCTTGGCGCCAAAGTCGACCTCGATAACTTCGATTCCTTGATGGAAGAGCAGAGGAGACGCGCCAAAGAAGCCCGTGGCCAGATTGATTCCTTCAAGAAGCAATCCAAAGACCTCATGGCCTTCAAAGAAAAGAGCGAATTCCGCTACGACTTAGAGGAATCCAATACCAAGACACTTGGCTTATTCAAAGACGGCGTCCGCGTTTCTTCCCTCGATGAAGACGGCGAAGTCATTTTCGAAGAAACCCCATTCTACGCTGAGATGGGCGGACAGGTCAGCGACAAAGGCTTCGTCTATGGCGAAGGCTTCGAAGGCGAGATCGTCAGCGTCAGCAAAGCCCCTAATGGCCAGCATCTCCATGAGATCGTCATGAAATATGGCACCATCAAAGAAGGCGACAAAGTTAACATCGTCCTCGACAAGAGGAGACGTCATCTTATCGAACGCAACCACAGCGCGACCCACCTTCTCCATAGTGCCTTAGGCAATATCCTTGGTGAGCACGTCGACCAACGCGGCAGCTTCGTCAACGAAGAATACCTCCGTTTCGACTACAGCGCCCCAAAGAAGATGAGCGAAGAAGACTTGCTCGCTCTCGAGAAAGAAGTTAATGCCAAAATCGAAGAAGGCATCGAAGAAATCACCGAAGTCCTCCCAATCGAAGAAGCCAAGAAGAAAGGCGCTGAGATGGAATTCGCCGAGAAGTATGGCGACACCGTCCGCGTCGTTGAGTTTGGCGAGTATTCCAAAGAATTCTGCGGTGGCACCCACGTTAAGAACACCAGCGAAATCGGTCTCTTCTTAGTGAAGTCCGATGAGGCTATCTCGAGTGGCGTTCGCCGTATCGAAGCCATCACGAGTGTTGGTGCTTACGATTACCTCAACAACCGTCTCATGCTCTTAGATGAGAATGAGAAGAGACTTGGCGCCAACGACGCCGACCTCAGCCGTCACATCAAAGGTCTCCTTAGCGATAAGGAAGCCCTCCGCAAAGAGAACGATCAGCTTAAAGCCAAGATCGCGGCCCTTGAAGCCAAAGAGATGGAGAAAAATGTCGACAGCGTCAATGGAATCGCCTTCATCAAAGAAATCAAAGAAGGCGCTTCCAGAGAAGACCTTCTAACTCTTGCCGATACCCTCAAAGCCAACAGAAAGGACTATGTTTTAGTCCTCCTTGGTGGCAAAGAAGGTGCCAGACCTCTCGTCGCCATGGTCGGCGGTGAGGCCTTAAAGAAAACCAAAGCCGGAGACATCGTCAAAGAGATGGCGAAACGTCTTGGAGGCGGCGGTGGCGGACGTCCAGAAATGGCGACCGGCCAGGTCAAATCCTCTAACGGTTTCGTCGAAGCCGTCGAAAGCTTAAAGGAGAGCTTCTAATGAAGAAGGTCCTTGGACTCGATCTTGGTAGTCGCACATGCGGCATTGCCATCAGCGATGTTTTAGGCATCGCCCATGGCCGTGAGAACTATCGTTTCACCGATGGCGCCTACCGTCAGGTCCTTGCCTACATTCTTGAATACCTCAAGAAAGAGAATGTCGGAGTCGTCGCTCTTGGCTATCCTCTCAACATGGATGGCAGCAAAGGCGAAAGCGCGCTCCGCAGCGAGCGTTTCAAAGAAGAGCTTCTCGAAAGCGACCCAACCCTCAAGGTCTATCTCGTCGATGAAAGGCTCACGACCGTGATGGCCAACCGCTCAATGCTCGAAGCCGATATTTCCCGTGGCAAACGCCACAAGGTCATCGATCAGCAAAGCGCGGTCATTATCCTTGAATCATTCCTCAATTCGCCAGAAGCGAAAACCCTATGAAAGGAGCATCCATATGCTAGAAATCACCGACA
>CADBDO010000078.1 GCA_902793515.1 uncultured Erysipelotrichaceae bacterium
GAGCCTGACCCAAAGACCGCCTTCTCTTACTACATGTCCGCTTGCCTTGAAGGCGATGGACAAGCCCTTACGAGAATGGGCGTCCTTTGTGAGTCCGGCGTCTTAGGCAACACCGATTACAGAGGTGCCTTTGAGTGTTATTCAAAAGCCATGGCCTTTGGCAGCGCCAATGGCCTTCTCCATTTCGCCGATTGCTATCTCAAAGGCGTCTTCGTTGAGAAGAACCCAAACCTCGCTTATCAGATAATCTCGAATTTCTATCCGGATTGCTATTCCCGCTACGTCGCATCGACTGGCAAAGACCCTCTCGTCTTCGCTGGGCTTTGCTACCGCATGGGCGTCATGCACCAAATGGGCTTAGGCGTTCAGCAATCTAACTTCAACGCCATGCGTTTCTACCTCATGGCCGACAGCGCCTTCCTCATCCAAGGAGAGGCTTTCATGGATGGCGAGGACAAAGTCCTCTTCGAAGATTGCTATAAGAGAATCAACGAACTTGCCAAAGTCCTTAACTACGTTCAGAAAGACCCAACCTTCGACGTCGATACCTTCGCCGAGAGTTTAGAGGTTAATTCCTTTGGGAACCGCGGTGGCTTTGATGGCTCAACCATCAGCGAGATCATCTACGACAAGAAAAGACGTGAGCTTTCCTTCGTCATCAATTCACCATTCCCTCAACTCATAGTCGACTGCGCTTCGATGTTCGCCGGATTCGTCGGTGAGCCAATCAGATGGATCATGAACGATGTCACCAGTGCGAAGTTTGCCGAATCAAATGGCCCAATCGCCTTCAACCGCGTCTACGGCGATGGCGATGAGGGATTCCGTTTCACAATGAATAAAGACGGCACCGAAGAAGTGGTGGCTGAAATCGCTTTAAGCGCACCAGACGACGAGACCCATGTTGAGGTCAAACAGCCTGACGACGATAAAAAAGGCTTAGCTTAATGAAGTCCTTAACTCCACTTAAGAAATACGGTTTCAAGGTTTTCCTAGCGCCTACCTTGAAGCTTTTCGAAGTGGCGACGGAGCTCTTCTCTCCTTTTTTGGTTCGCTACATCATCGATGAAGGCGTCTCGAAGAAGAATTGGGACTTCACCTGGAAATACTCGCTCATCCTTTTTGCCGTAGCCATATTGGGCTTTGGTTTCACCATGCTTGCCCAGTATCTGAGCTCCAAGGTTGCGACCGATTACGCTCACGACCTTAGGAAAGAGGTCTTCCATAAGGTCAGTTCACTTAGCGACAAACAATTAGACGCCTTTGGAAAGGACAAAATCCTCACCATCGTCAATAATGACACCTTCGCGATGCAAAACGGGGTGAATATGTTCATGAGGCTTATCTTCAGGCCTCCTTTCCTCTTCATCGGCGCCACAATCCTTTCGTTTGTCATCAGCCCTAATACGGGCATCGTTTTCGTCTGCGCGCTTGCGGGCTGTGCCCTTGTCATAGGCGGAATCATGGCTGCCACAAAAGCAAAATACCCTGCAATTCAAGCATCTTTGGATGAAATGACCACCATTTCGAACGACGCTTTGTCAGGCGCAAGACCAGTGAGAGCGTTCAACAAAGAGGAGTACGAAGAGAAGAGGTTCAACCAGAGCGTGGACACCTACCGCGAAAGATCATTGAGCCTTGCTGGCACAAACGCTTGGTTCAATCCTTTGACCTTCTTCTTCGTCAATCTCGCCATCATCATCGTCGTCATGCTTGGAGGCATGTCGACGGACGATGCGCTTCCTATCACAGTCGGTCAAATCGTCTCGCTTGTCTCTTATCTCGTTTCTTGTTTGGCCGCGATGATCATGTTCTCGAGAATGATTCTCGCCCTCAACAAAGCCGGTGCTTCAAGGAAGAGAATCAATTCCCTTTTCGCCCTTCAGGCTGATTTCGAGAACTCCGGCGTCATCACCAAGGACGAAGAAGCCTCCGGAACCAAACTCATCGAATTCAAAGATGTCTCCCTTACCTATGGTAAAGAGGGCGACAAACCGGCCGTCAGCGAACTCACTTTCAAAATCAACCAGGGAGAGACGATTGGCATCATCGGCGGAACCGGCAGTGGCAAGTCCACGGTCATTTCTCTAATCCTTAGGCTCTTCGAACCTACGAGCGGACAGATTCTCTACCGCGGCATCCCTCTCCATGAATACGATTTGAACGCTTTAAGGAATGAGATGTCCGTCGTCCTTCAGAAGCCTTCCATCTTCAAAGGAACAATTCGTTCCAACCTCCTTCTTTCAAAGAAAGACGCGACCGAGGAAGAGATGGTCAAAGCCCTAAAGGACGCTTTGGCCTACGATTTCGTCTCTAAATACGACGACTTCCTTGACCATGAGGTCGAAGAAGGCGGCACAAACCTTTCTGGCGGTCAGAAGCAAAGACTCATCATTGCCCGCGCTCTCCTAAGGAAAGCGGACCTCCTCATCCTTGATGACTGCATGAGTGCGCTTGACTACTTAAGCGACCAGAAAGTCAGATCGAATATCTCGAAAATCAAAGGCTTAACCAAAATCATCGTCTCCCAAAGAGCCTCTTCCCTTATCGACTGCGACAAGATATTTGTCTTTGACAACGGACAAATCGTCGCCTCAGGCAAACACGAAGAGCTTCTTGATAGCTGCGAAATCTATCGCGAGATCTTTGAGATCCAGAAAGGAGGCGTCAGATGAAGAAACTGAAACGCCTCTGGCCTTGGCTCAAGGGGAGCCGCTTCCTTGCGCTCATATCCCTTCTTTTCTCCTTCCTCGCAACAGTATGCAAACTCGCGATACCTTTCTTCGCGGGCCTTTTGATCAATTACATCGACGACCATAGAACGCATGTCTGCCGGCCAGAAGACCATTGCATGGACGAAACCGCCATGGTCGTAGTCGGCCTCCTCTTCTTGCTCTTTGTGGCCCTCATCGCGGGAACCCTCTTCAGACTCATCTTTGAGAAAACGAAAGCCCATATCGGCCAGAAGGTCATCGCCAAGATGAGAAAAGCGCTTTTCAGGGCTTATATGGATGCCCCAATCAAGGAAATCGATGGTTCACCCAAGGGCGACCTCATCCAAAGGCTCATCAATGATATCGAGAACGTCCAGAATGGTTTATTAAGCGGTTTTGCCGCTTTATATGATGGGGTGGTGACCATCGGTGTGACCATCTTCTTCATGTTTACCCTTAACTGGCAACTTGCTTTGGTGGTCATCTTATTGACTCCGCTTTCGATGATCGTCAGCCGCATCGTCTCAAAATACAACTCCAAGCATTTCAAAGCTCAGGCTTCCGCTAGCGGAGAGCTTTCTTCCTTCGTCAATGAGGCCCTCAAGAACTCAACCTCGATCAGGACCCTTGGAATCACCGAGGAGAAGGAGAAGGAGTTCGAAGCCCTCAATGAGAAGTTCAGAGAGAACTCGTTCAAGGCTACGATGGGCGCTTCGACGATTAATCCTTCCACAAGGCTCATCAACGCCATGATCAACGCCACGCTTATCCTTCTTGGCGCTCTCTTCATCATCAAAGGTGTTGAGAAGGCTCCTTACACCCTCTTCATGGTCGGTGACTTATGCGCTTTCTTGACCTATGCCGCCAACTACATGCAGCCATTCAATGAGGTGAGCGACGTCATGAGCGAACTTGGCTACGCTCTCTCCTCCTTTGAGAGAATCGATGAAGCCGCCCATATGCCTAAAGACGTTGATACAGGGGATGGCAAAATCGATACGTATATCAACACCCTCGAAGCGGATTCCTTGACCTTCGGTTACACGAAAGAGAAAACCGTCATCAAGAACCTTTCCCTCAGTATTAAGAAAGGGCAGAGGGTCGCTTTCGTAGGCCCATCAGGATGTGGTAAGACAACCCTCATCAATCTCTTCATGCGTTTCTACGATCCAGACTCAGGCAAAATATCAATTAATGGCGCTTTTGCAGAGGATTTTACAAAGGATTCCTTGAGAAAACACCTTGGAATGGTTCTTCAGGATACCTGGATTTTCAATGGAACAGTTCGTGAGAACATCGCCTATGGAAAAGAAAAAGCGACGCTTGAAGAAGTGAAAGAGGCGGCTAGAAAAGCCCAAGCCGCTGGCTTCATTGAAAGACTCCCTCAGGGATATGATACGGTCATCAGTGATTCCTCTGGTTTATCGGTTGGTGAGAAGCAGCTCATCTGCGTGGCTAGACTCATGCTCCTAGAGCCAGAAGTGGTCATCCTCGATGAGGCCACTAGCAACATCGACGTCCG
>CADBDO010000079.1:0-4215 GCA_902793515.1 uncultured Erysipelotrichaceae bacterium
TTTTGACAATTGCTGAGAACATCTGCGACTGTGTAGCCTTGAATAGCGTCTTGATCTTCGCAATTTCTTCCGAAGTCATCTCCAGCGGTTGGATAGCTGGCGACTTTGGCTGAATCGATGCCTTTTTCGTAACCAGTATCTTCATGTTCAGCATTGAATTCTTTGTTAGAAAGGGTAAGGACATTGGTGCCACCAATAGAGAAGCCAACACGAGCGACATCAGCGGCTTCGTTATCGGCAGCGGTGGTATTGTTTTCTTTGGCCTTGATAGTTGGACGATCGAGGAAGATCTTGAGGCTGCCAGTTTCGACAGCTTTGAATGTTAAATCAAATGAGATGTATTGCTCGCCGGCGGTCGCCTTTTTGATCCTGGTGGCCTTTAATCCTTCATAAGCGGTCTGCCAAGTTGGATCGTAAATGTTGACACCATCGATAGAGCTAACGTCGGTTAATGGAGCGTTGTCAACATAGACAAATTCGATTTTAGCATTGTTGGCAGGGGCAGCATCGAAGGTGAACTTTTTAGTGGCGCTTGAATAAGTACCAGCGGCTTCAACACCATCAACATAGGCTTTTGGAGTGTTGAGAGGGTTGTTAAGGGTAAATTCAGCTGTGGTGCCATCACCGGTTTCGGACTGGGTGAAGCTTGTTGTATCCTTGCCGGCTTCAAGGTTGAAGTCATTGGCAGCGGAGTTGGTTCTCTTGACGCCCTTAAGGCTGCCAACGAGAACGGTGAGGGATGGGTTGTTGTTGTAAACGCCGATCTTGGTAACTTCAACATCAGCGGTCTTGGTGGTGACGAACCAGGCAAAGCCGGAAACAGCAGTGGCGCCAGCGGTGACGCCGAGGAGTGAGGCTAAGCCCAGAATCATTTTGGATCTAGTTTTCATTTTAGATTTTCCTTTCTCGAAGCCTTAAAGCAGAAAAGCCCAGCTTCGATTGTCTGGGTTCTGATGGATTTCTTTGTTTACCGTCGGAGTGATCGTCCGACCATCCTCTCGAAGGAACAACGGGCAAGTTGTTTTTGAGCCCTTTTCGAGGACACCATAAGTTTAGATAACGATTGGAATCTTTGCAAGTGCAATACACTCAACAATTTTTAAGAAAGTTCAAAATACCCGACTGTGAGTGGATTTTTCACAACATATAAAACTTTACAATTCAAGAACGAAATTCTCAAAACAATCAAATCTGGATCACAAACCAGCTAGAAGTAGGGGCTCCCTTTACGAAAGTGCCGGTCTCGGATCCTGAAGATGATGTTCTTGCGCGTATGTATATAAATATAAGGTCGCGCATGACTATAAATTGTCCAAAGGATTTGAAAACGCTTTCAGGATTGTAAAAAAAGTGAGTGCGTCCCTCTTGACAACGTAAAAAACCTTACATATTATATGCGTGTATAGCAAACCCATGGAAACATGGCGACGCAAAGCTACAGGGCCTCGCAAGCATATGCGTGGTAGCCAGTTGCCTGGAGTTCAGTACTCTAGATCAGTGGGCAACTGGTCGATGAGCGTGAATATCCAGAATCTTCTGCTCATGCCCTGGAACGAAAGTGATTCTGATGGTAGGCGAAAGCCTTGTCCCGGCGGCGCAGAGAGAAGTAGCGCCGTTTTTCTTTCGCCATCATTGAACTAAAATACTCTTACATAAAACCTTTGGTTTTGCTTTGGACAAACAAAGCTAAGAGCCTTTTTCAAGGAGGTTATGGTTTTGGAACAAATAGAGCCTGTTGAGACAGTTACCTTAGATAATGGCAGCGACTCTGCGGTCAAGTTGATCGAGCCAAGAGAGCCTGATTTTCTTAAGCGCAGACGCAGAAGGCGTATCGCCGCCATCATTTTAGGCGTGTCCATCAGCGTTCTCACCGTTCTCATCATCATCGCCCTTTTAGGCCGTAACTTCGGTTCATTCACCGTCAAGCTTGAGCAAGTCAGAAACGAGCTCTCGATCGGTGATTCGCTCACATCAAGCGGTTCTGGCACTGATCTTAAAAACAAGACCACCTACCTTATGGCAGGGGGTTATGAGTGCACCACCCCAATGTGCGCGGACGATCTCCTCGAAGAGGACTTCGTCGATGCCGATGTCGCCGATGAATCCGTCATCCTCGGAAGCCGCAAGAACGCTCCGACCGACGTCGAGAACACCCAAGACTATTCTTTCAAGTACACGTTCTACTTGAGGAACTCCTCGCCAAGCGAAATGGCGAAAGCGAACTACTACATCGATTTCTCCTCCATCACCGAACCATCCAACGTTGATGCCAGCTGTTCGATTGAGGACATCGTCAGGGTCAGAGTCTATGACTCTCACTTCGACGAGGATGAACTCAAGCACGAGATGGTGGGCACATACGCACGTAGAGCGAAGTCATTCTCGACCAACGCCTCGAACAATGAGCTCATCACCGGAACCACTGAGACCGTCAACGGCTACACGGCGAAAAGAGAAGAGAACAAAGGATATTGCACGAATTTCCTTAACGACGACGGAAGTGATCCGTTAGCGATGATCGTCATGAAGAATGAGACCTATCTCATGCCTCGTGAGATCCGACGCTTCACCGTCGTCATCTGGCTCGAAGGCTTCGACGCCGACTGTGTGGGTGAGAACCCTGTGGGTTCCGCTTTGACGATGTCGATGCACTTCACGAGCGAAAACCTCACCCAGTCCTGGGCAAGAGACGAGTCGACCGGAAGCGTATTAAACGCTTCTGAAGAAATTTCAGAATAAGCGGAGGATTTTGTTTACGCGCGTACGTAGAGTGAAAAAAATCGGCGTCAGGCAACAAAGCCTGCTTTGGGCTGCTTTGGCCCTTTTTTCGCTTACCTTGAGCGCGTTCGTCACCTCCACGATCGCCTGGTTCAGCGTCTCTGACTTCCTCACCGTCGGAAACATCCACGTTGAAGCAACCAACCACGATATCCGCATCGGCGAAAGGAACGAGCTTGGCATGATTGAGTTCGCATCAGGGGACAGCATCTCCAACGACGGCGAATTCTACCTCACGCCAGTCAGCTCCATGTTCCAGGATAACAGCGTCTATCTCAACGACAGATTCCCAACCCTCTCTAGCGAATACCCTTCTGCCAGGGGATACCGTCAGACCGGCGAGGCCACAAGTGGCTTCTACCAGCAGGAGATCTTCCTCACTAGCGACGTTGGAACCTATGTCTATCTCGACCCAACCACCTCCGTCAAAGCCAATAACTCCCGCAATGAGGTCACCGCTGTCCAGACCGGCACCAGCGTGGAAGCCCTCAACTCTGTTGAAGACGCCATCCGCGTGTCTTTCTACTCAGAAGACGGATACGTTATCTATGAACCTAACGTCGAAAAAGGAAGCAAGACCAAATTAGGCGGCCTCCTCGATGTCAGCTTCTATGACGGATACATCGATTACAATTCTTCTTTTGAAGAAGTATTGTATGGGGAATATAATGAAGACGCCAATTTGATTTACGATGACGCCGTGGACCATGATGTCGAACATCATGAATACGAGGACGCCAAACCAGGTGTCGGAGGCAAGACGAAAGCCGGCATCAGGCATCTCAACCTTGATAAATCGGTCAGCGAAGGCAATCTTCACATCAAAGAAGAAGAGACCTACGCCCTTTCCGAGCTTCTTCATACGAAGAAGTGGGTGACCTACATCGCCCCAAACGAGATCAAGAGGCTCGTCATCACCATCTATCTTGAGGGTTGGGACAAAGAATGCTCCAACGACCTCATCAACGCCGCGTTCAATGCGCACATCGCCTTTATGGGTGAGCACCGCACCGTGGCGCCGACAAACAACTAACACCATCAAAAGAGGAGAGAAATAATGGAAAACTATTTCAATTACCTTCGTGAAATGGTCATCGCCGTATTATCCAATTTCGGCAGATGGCTGAACCAGAGATGGGCCGTCCCGTGGGCCGATGTCCCAGAGGATTTCGTCCAGTACGGAATCATTTTTGACAATTTCGCCAGCGGTTTTGGCTTCTGGGGTTGGTTCTTCTTCGTCCTCTTTGCCATTTTCTTCGTCGCAGCGATAGGCGCACTCGTTTTCCTCATCTATTGGCTGCTTAGAAAATACATCAAGTTCTACCGCACCGAGATCGATCGCGAAAGACTCCGCGAGGAAGTCCAGAACCTTCAGATCGAACTCTATAACGCCACCCAAGAAAAGAACAGAATCCTTGGCCTCCAGCTCGATTCCCT
>CADBDO010000079.1:4252-7046 GCA_902793515.1 uncultured Erysipelotrichaceae bacterium
CCCAGGCGAGAAAGACGTCAGATTCCCTCGTCTTATCGCCGTCGACGAGAAATACGCTGAGATTTCCACCCATGTCGAGCTTCCTGCTGACGCAACCGACATCACGCTCCAGGAAATCGTCGAAAGATTCAGAAACTACGCTGCTAGCCAGCTCAAGCTCTATTACACCATCCCAGCCATGCGCGCATTCTTCGCTTCCATGGGAACTGGCAAAATCATCATTCTCGAAGGTATTTCCGGTACAGGTAAAACCTCTTTGCCATACGCTTTAGGAAAATTCTTCCAGAATAACTGCACCATCTGCTCCGTCCAGCCTTCTTGGCGTGACCGTTCCGAGCTCTTAGGCTTCTATAACGACTTCACCAAGAAATTCACTGAAACCGAATTCCTTCGTTCCATCTACGAATCCACCTTCAGAGAGGACATCAACCTCATCGTCCTCGATGAGATGAACATCGCCCGTATCGAGTACTACTTCGCCGAATTCCTTTCCATCATGGAAATGCCTAACCCATCGGCCTGGAACATCGACCTCATCTCTTCCCCACAGAAAGACGATCCTAAGCACCTCCACGATGGTAAGCTCCTCATCCCTCAGAACGTCTGGTTCATCGGCACCGCGAACAACGATGACTCGACCTTCACCATCACCGATAAGGTCTATGACCGTGCTATGTCGCTTTTCTTCGATAACAAAGGTATCGCCTTCGAAGCCCCATTCACCGAAGGCCTCCCTCTCCCATTCGAATACTTAATGAAGCTTTATGCCGAAGCCAATAGCAACTTCCCAATCTCCGGAAAGACCCTTGAGAAGTTCACTGAGCTCGATGACTTTGTCATCCAGCACTTCAAACTTGCCTTTGGTAACCGTATTCTTAAGCAATTAAACGCTTTCGTCCCATGCTACGTCGCTACTGGCGGAACCGAGCTTGAAGGCGTCGACTACATCTTCGCCACGAAGATCCTCAAGAAATTCGAATCCCTTAACATCGCCCACTTACGCGATGACTTAATCGAACTCGATGCCAAGCTCACCAAGCTCTTTGGCAAAGCCGAGTTCAAGATGTCCAAAGCCAAGATCGCCGGCTTCCTCAAGGACGTTGGTTAATCTTTAACCTATAAAAACCCCCAACAAACTCTTTTTAAACCATGGCCAAAAAGGAAAAAGACACCGCAAAACTGACGCGCGTTCATGCTGACTACATGAAGAAGATGGATTCCCTCCTAAAAGGGAGTCTTCCTTTCAAGTCGTTCGTTGAGGCCATCAAGAAGACCGGGGAGAATAGCGTCTTCCAAAGGAACCGCCACGAAAACAAGACCTACGACGACAAATGGGTCACCGAGCTCGATACCGGCTTTGACGCGATCGACCGCATCATCGCCCATCCTCGTACCTTCATCAAGGAGACGCAGGACCTCGTCTTAGCAGGACAAGCCAAACGCATCAACTCAACCTCCATCCGCCATCTAGCGTCCCATACCCGTTATATCCATGGCTTCAACAAACAAGGCCAGATCGTCCCTGAACGCATTCTCTCAATCGGAAGTGACGTCGATATGCAGATCTATGAGAACCGCGTTCTTATGTCGCTCATCCAAAGACTCACTTTCTTCGTTGAGAAACGTGTCCAGTTCATCTCGGATAAGGGTGAGACCCGTAACTCCGATGTTCTCTTCATCCATTCAAAGACCGAGATTGATGGAGTCCGTTACGAAGTCGATAACCGCGTCAAAATCTCCATCGAATCCGACGATAAAGGCGAATACGAGAAGAACAAGATGCTCCTTGAGCGTATCAAGAACCTTTCCGAACGCGTCAACTTCTATATCAAGTCCCCATTCATGGAAGAGATGAAAGACGCCAAAAGTGTTCACTCACCTCTCCAGATGACTAACCTCCTTCTCAAGAACCCTGACTACCACAAAGTCGCGGTCCTTTGGAAGTTCATCGATTCATACACCAAACTCGGCATCTCCTTCGATATCGAGGAGAAGAAGGGCGAATTCGATGAGAGCTACTTCAATGAGGTCTATGGACTCACCGCCGCCTCGATGGCCACACTTCACACTCACTTAATCGACAACAGGAAAGTCAAAACCGGCGAATCAGAGAAAGAAAAAGCCAAAACAATGACCAAGCACTTTGAGCCAAAGGTCATGCTTTCTTTAGAGGATGAGACCTTCCTTTCCCATAAGTTCCGCTACGACCAGTTCCCAGAGCACGAATCCCTTCTCGTCACCCCAGATAGAGAGCCAGAAGAGAAGGATTTCGCCTGGACCCCAGATGAGGTCAAAGCCTTCAAAGAAAGCGACAACGAATACCTGACCGCCGAGATGCTCACCGCCAAAGAGCTCCGTGAGCAAGCCGAAGAAGAGAGAAACTTCATGGATCAGGAAGCCATCATCGCCGAGATGGAACGCCGTAAAGCGGAAGAGAAGCAAATCGAAGAAGAACGCGCTGCCGCCGAAGCAAAACGCCAAGAAGAAGAAGCCCAGAAACTCCGTGAGCTCGAAGAAAGAATCAGAATCGAGACCGAGATCCGCCTTTCGAGAGAAAACGAACTCCTCAAGGAAGCAAGAGAAAGAATCCTTGCGATGGCCAAAGAGGACGCTCCTCTTGATGAATCGATCGCCGATGAGCTCGCCAAATCTAAGCCTGCCCCAATCGTCGAAGGACCAGAGCCGCTCTCTGAAGAAGCCGCTCCAGAAGAAATCCAAGAACCACAGGAGCAATCAGAAGAAGTTGCAGGGGAGTCCGCTCCAGTTGAGACCATCTCCGAAGAGGTTCTCACCG
>CADBDO010000080.1 GCA_902793515.1 uncultured Erysipelotrichaceae bacterium
AGAAGATATTAATGAGGATGCGTTCAGGGGATGCAGTTCACTTAAGAGTATAACTCTGCCTGACTCGCTTAAATCTTTGGGCAAATACGCTTTTATGAGCTGCTCTTCTCTAGAAAATATTTCTTTCAACGGGACAACTAGGCAGTGGGCTTCAATTACCAAAGGCTCAATGATTTGGGACCATGTGCCAGCAAGCGTCGTACATTGTTCCAATGGTGATGTCCCGCTTCAAGAATAAGGCTTATTGAAAGAAATCCACCGCGGATTTGCGGTGGATTTTTTGTATTTTTCGTGAGACTCGCACTTAAACTGATATAATTTCACAAGCAAGAATAAGTTAGGAATCTAAATAGTTAAGTTCCTAAGCAATCAAAACATATAGATGAGGTTGATCGAAAGGAGACAACGGCATGGAAGAATGGATAGGATTTCTAGGCAGTGTTTTAGGCGGATTGATTGGTGGCCTTTTCACTTACTTTGGTGTGCGCCTAACCTTAAAACATGAACGCGAAAAGGAAAGGAAGGCCGAATTGGCAAAAGCCAATGAAGAGAAGCCAAGGTTAGAAATAACCAATTACTTAGATTTCGAAAACACTAAGATGTTGCAAGAAGAGAATAGTGATTGTGATGCTCTTGTTTTAAAAATTCAAGAGTATCGAGAAGACGAAAAGGGAAAAGCTATTTTCATATACGATAAAAAAGCGCTTGATGATAAAAATCTAAGATTCGTCGAATATGAGTTCAAAAACATAGGAATGACCGAAATAGAAGATATTTGCATCTCTACCAATTTGCCAAAAGATACCGCTCTATTAGACATGGGTGAAAAAACAGTTTACATCACAAACGGGATTCTCAACTATGGCGTTTGGTCGAGAAAAGAGTTTATTAAACCTGGCGATCTTTTTAAGTTGAGGGTTTATTACATTGAAAAACAAATAGTTGTCTCTAATATAGGGAGTCCGCTTCTTACTGTCTGGTTGCGGGATACAAACGGTAGGTATTGGTCGCAGCTTTTGTCTAGCCCAATCGAAGATATTGATATGCCAAGGCTAAGAGATTATGCCTCTTTTAAAGAAAGCATAGACGTTAGATCCGCTATTGATTGTTTCAGAAACCCTCTTCTTTGGTGATTTTTATGACTAAATGGGAACTAGCGAGATACATAATTGATGCAAAAAAATGCGTAGATAATATCCTTTTTATCGCTGAAAACGTAAATGGACTAAGGAACCTTTCCTTAAGGGATATTATTGAAGACAGGAAAAGGAAATTTTATATCAATGTTAAGGTCGTTTACGATAAGAGCCTTTCTCTATCCAAAAGGAAAAGCTTAAAAGAAAGTGATTCGATTTATAGAGAGACGTGCATGGAACGAGATAAGAATTATGCACACAAAGACGATTCTTACGTCCAACCAGATTACAATTCGTTAATCGAAATAGCGGATGTTCTCAAAGAAAGACTGGTTCATTGTTTTGATTTATGCAAAGAGTCTTTGCCAGAAGTGGTCACCCTCGATTTCATTGATTATGACAGGGATCTATATAGGTTTTTAAACAAAATTGATCCAGAAAAAGAAGAAAAATTAATGAAAGCTCAGTATCCAGGGTATGGTATTAAACCGAGTGAAGATGATTTAAAAAACGGTTTTTCAAGAAAAGTCTTTAATGACACTGAAGATATAAAAAGGATTCACAACCCTAATGAATATGCAGTAATTTTGAAAGCTGGATTAACAGTTAGAGAAGGCATTCAAGAAATGCAGGACGGCGTCATTAGAATAAATGTTTTGTCTGGTAAAAATATGTGGGCAGAGCCGGATATGGACGCGATTAACAGGATGAAAGCAATGATCGAAGAAAACCCAGACTCACCATTTTTGTATTAGATTGGTATTGGCACGAGAAAAAAGTCATTTAGGGGACTGTTTCTTCATCAAAAATTGAGATGATTCTAGCTGGAGCTAACTAACATTCATTTATGAACAAAACATCTCCTTAGTGCTTACTCTCCCTAGTGAGAGTAAACTATATCTGTTATGAGAGAACTTAAGATTTTCAATTCCTTGGGCATGAAGAAAGAGACCTTCACGCCACTAGTACCAGGTAAAGTCTCTATCTATTGCTGTGGCCCAACCGTCTATAACGATCCTCACGTTGGTAACTTTAGACCAGTCGTCACTTTTGATGTTCTTCGTCGCCTTCTCATCCATCTTGGATATGAAGTTAAGTTTGTCAGCAATTACACTGACGTCGATGACAAGATCATCAATAGAGCAAAAGAACTCGGTATCACTGAGAAAGAATTAACTGAAAGTGTTATCGCCGAATACCGTAGACTCGTTGACGAAGTAGGGGCTCTCCAACCAGATGAGACTCCAAAACCAACTGTGTACATGCCAGAGATCATCAAGTACATCGAAGAGCTTGAAGAAAAAGGTGAAGCATACGCAGTTGATGGAGATGTCTATCTCCGTGTTAAAAACATCCCTGAATATGGTGAGTTAAGCGGCAACGCTGTTGAAGACCTTGAATCAGGCGCTAGAATCGCCGTCGAATCAAAGAAAGAAGATCCTCTTGATTTCGCTCTTTGGAAAAAGACCGAAGAAGGAATCAAATGGAAAACCAAATGGGGAGAAGGAAGACCTGGCTGGCATAGTGAATGCTGCGTCATGATTGACTCCATCTTCAGAAACCAAAACGGTTATATCGATATCCATGGCGGTGGATTCGACCTCAAGTTCCCTCATCACGAGAATGAGATGGCCCAGTCCAAAGCCCATAACCATAACAAATTAGCCCGTTACTGGATGCATAATGGCTTCATCAACATCGACAATGAGAAGATGTCCAAATCCCTTGGCAACGTCATCCTCATGAAAGATGTCGTCAAAGAGTATGGTGGCGCTGCCTTCAGACTCATGCTTCTTGCTTGCCACTATAGAGCCCCAGCATCTTTCAGCGTTGATACCATCAAAGAAGCCCAAACCAAGATCAACCAACTCACCATGTCTCTCCGTAAGAGTGCGGTCACCCTTCAGCTTAACGGAGTGGATATTGATACGCTCAAACCATCAAGCGAAGATGCTTTCCTTGATGCGATGTGCGATGACTTAAATACACCAAACGCTCTTGCGGTGCTTTACGAAGAGAACAAGACCCTTAACCAATGCCTTAGGACAAGACCTCTTGATATGAATGCCCTTGGCGATAGTTTTGCTAAAGTCCGTTCATACTGCGAAGTCCTTGGTATTGCCATTAACGTTCCTCACCTCACCGAGGAAGACAAAAAACTCTATGCGGAGTATGATGAGGCAAAAGCCAACAAAGACTTCGCTAAGAGCGACGCCCTTAGAGCGAAAATGATCGAAAAAGGTATTTTCTAATGCCCTTATAGGAGGAAAGAAGCATGACGACGATTGACCAAATCATCAGCAGCTGGTTCAACAGCGGCTTTGGTGGTGCCGCCCCATTATGGGTTGGCAACCTTTGCCTTATCCTTCTTTCCATCGTTCTTGCGATCGCTTTCAGCGGCGTAATCGGTTTTGAACGTGAATACAATGGCCACGCTGCCGGTTTAAGAACCCACATCCTTGTCGCTACTGGCTCAGCCATCGTCATGATGATTTCCATCTATGGCTTTGCCGCTTGGGATGCCGCCCATCCTGACGCTGTTCGTGACCCTGCCCGTTTAGCGGCTCAGATCGTCACTGGCATCGGCTTCCTTGGCGCAGGCACAATCCTTCAGACCGGAACCGGCATCAAAGGCCTTACCACAGCGACCACCATCTGGATCGTCATGGCCATCGGCATTGCCTGTGGCAGTGGCAACTTCGTCATCGCCGCCCTTGGCACAATCCTTGCCTTTGTCGCCCTCGTTATGATGAGAAAAATCGAAGAAACCATTGCAAAACGCAATCCAATTCTCGTTTTGCTCTTCCCTTCCGATAAAGCCGTCCTTGCCGATTTGCTTTCAATCGCCGCCAATCACAGCATTAAAATCATGGCCACGGAATCCTTCCTTGTTGACCACGAAGGAGAGAAAGCGATTCAGATTACGATCAGGATGAAACACACTCCAGACAACTCTGTATCACTTTTCGTAGACGATATCAGGGTTTCCTTAAAGCCATTGGACCTCAAGTACACGATTAACAACTAATAAGCGAGCCTCTATGTATATTCACAACAAAAGAAAACCTTCCAACAAGTTTCCCTTCTCTACACATTAGAGAGGTTAAGTGGCCATGAACTTGTTGGTTTGGCAAATAAGAAAGGCGTAGAAATCAAGTATGTCGACTCTGCCACATTGAATAATATGGCAGGAAGCGATCATCACCAGGGATTCGTCGCCAGAGTCAAAACCTACGAGACTTATTCGTTAGAGGATCTCCTCAAATCGGTTGAAGGCAAGAAAGAGCCTCTCTTTCTCATCCTTGATGGAATCGAAGACCCTCATAACCTTGGAGCCATCCTTCGCACTTGCGATGCTTTTGGCGTCGATGGGGTCATCATGAAGAAGCAGGGCCAAGTCCCTCTTAACGCCACGGTCGCAAGAGTATCGACTGGCGCCATCAATTACGTCAAGGTTGCGGTAGTGGCGAATCTCACCCAAGCTGCTGAGGTCCTTAAGAAAAAAGGCTTCTGGATGAAGTCGATTATAAGTGTCCGATAGCCCTTGTCGTTGGCTCTGAAGGTTTTGGCATCTCTAGGCTTCTTTTGGAGCACAGCGACTTCGTGATCAAGATCCCGATGGTGGGGCACGTCAATAGCCTCAACGCTTCGGTATCCGCAGCCATTCTTATTTCCGAAATACATCGCGCTAGGAAGTAGCGGAAAGGAATAGACTTATGGAAAGTCAAACATGGCCCAAAGAGGGCTCTCTTTTAAGCACCTCTCCATCGGATGGCTATTTGCTTCTTCTTTCTCGAAGTGGCAACGTGAACGCCAAAAGCGAATTCTACAAAAGGTATTTCGATAAGCGTTACCTTGTCGGAAGAAGCGTATCCCCGACCATCATCAAGCTTCTTGATCCTTGGGAATTCAATCACGCTTTCTTTGACGCGTTCACCTCGATGTGTAGGAACTACACCTTCTCTGCTAACGCTACCATAAAGACATACTTCTCAGTCCTAATGAAGAACTCCCTTGTCTCTGAGGCGAATAGCAACTGCGTCTTCGAAAGAGCGAACACCCTTTCCCTTGATGAAGAATACTATTCAGAACAAGGGGAGCCATATACCTTGGGCGAAGCTATTCCGGATAAGAGCGAGTATAACAACGTCGCCTATTACATGGATTACGTTGAATCAATCGATCGCCTTTCTAACGCTTCCTCAAGACTTTCAAAACAAGAGAGGAAGATCGTTGGGCTTAGGATGGACGGAAGAACATTCAGAGAGATTGCTAGCGACCTAAAGATCTCGATTACCCAAGCCCACCAAGTCTTCACTTCTTTCTGCTCAAAAATAAAAGAGACCCTTACCAAAGCAAAGGTCCCTTCATATCTCTTAAATGCCCGCTCTTACCAAAAACAAGCGGGTTTTGCAGGGGTTAATTAAATAATTTCCCCGGAGAATCTCGTATAAAGTGCTTTCAAGGACTTATCGTAGTCGGCATTAGAGATACCGACGATGATGTTGATTTCCTCGCGTCCCTGGTCGATGAGTTTGATGTTGATCTTCTCTTCGCCGAAGACGCTTAAGAGCCTGCCAGAGACACCGCTCTTCTTGGCCATGTTCGAACCAACGATGGCAATGAGAGCGACATCAGAGTCTTCACTGATCGAGACAATCTCAGGAAGCTTCTTTAACTCGGCAACCAAATCGAAATAACGGTCTTCGAGTTTGCTCTTCTCAGAGATGACGGAGAAGCTATCGATTGAGGTTGGGATATGCTCTACTGGGACTTTGTATCTCGCAAAGACATCTAAGACGGAACGGATGCTCTCAAGTTTATCGCTTTCACGGCTCTTAACGAAGGTGAGGGCGATGAATCCTTTCTTGCCAGTGAGGCCGGTGATGAGGTGGTTGTTTCCTGGAGCCTTATCTTTGATAAAGGTTCCGCCTTCCTCTGGATGGTTGGAATTAAGAACCTCCAAAGGAATTCTCTTTTCCATGAGAGGGATGATGGTCTCAGCATGGAGAACCTGAGCGCCAGCATAAGAGAGCTCTCTTAATTCGTCATAAGAGATCTCGTTGATTCTAAGAGGATTTGGGATGATGCGAGGATCGGCCATATAGAAGCCACTCACATCGGTGAAGTTCTCATAGAGATAAGCGTCTAAGGCTTCAGCGAAGTATGAAGCGCTGACATCGCTTCCTCCGCGGCTGAATAAGCAGACCTCGCCATTAGGATATGAACCATAGAAGCCAGGGATGACGGCTTTCTCGACTTTGGCGAAGGCTTTAGCGATGTCTTCGCTTGTCTTCTTTTCGTCGACCTTTCCGTCAAACTTGAAGTGGATGACGTCTTTGGCATCAATGAAGGAATAGCCAAGATAGGCGGCTAAGAGTTTAGCGCATAGGTATTCGCCTCTTGAGACGAGTTTGGCTTCAGTGAGTTTCTTCTCTTTGAGAGCTTCTCTGATCTCTTTGAGATCGTCCTCGATTGGATAATCGATGTTTAACTCTTTTTTGATCTTGAGGTACCTTTGCTCAATCCTCTCAAATAACCCATCGAATTCGACGTGGTATTTGCGGTGCTGGAAGCAAAGATAAAGAAGGTCGGTGATCTTGTCGCATTCGCCCTCTCCTTTTCCTGGAGCGGAAACGATGACGCACTTGCGGTCAGGATCGGCCTCAATGATGGCTTTGACTTGCTTGAAGTGTTTGGCATCACTAAGTGATGAGCCACCGAATTTGCAAACTTTAAGCATCGTCTTATCCTTCCTTCTTCTCGTTATAGGCAATGAGCTCTTCGTGTTCTTCGATGAGCTTCTTGACGATCTGAACGGCATTGGCGGCAGCGCCTTTTCTGACGTTATCGGCAACGCAGTAGATGAGCAAGCCATTATCGACGGAGGTGTCTTTTCTGATTCTGCCAACATAGACGTAGTCGTTGCCAGCAGCGATAGTGGAAACAGGGTAGATGTGGTTCTTTGGATCGTCTAAGACTTTGATGCCTGGGTAAGAGGCTAAGACTCTTCTGGCATCTTCAACGGTGACAGGTTTCTCGAATTCGACTTCCATCATGACGCCGTGGGCGACAGGAACTGGAACTCTGATGCAGGTCGCGGAGATTCTTAAGTCTGGGCGGTGGAGAATCTTTCTTGTTTCCTCAATCATCTTCTTCTCTTCTTTGGAATATCCATCGTCGAAGAAGACATCGATCTCAGGGATGCAATTTTGAAAGCGTCCTCAAGAGGCTTTAAGGCTAAGACAGACTGGATGGTGGAGCAGTTAGGATTGGCGACGAGCCTACGTTTGGACTTGATATCATCGATGTTGATCTCTGGGACAACAAGGGCGCAGGACTCATCCATTCTCCAAGTTGAGCTATTATCAACGACCAAAGCGCCTTCTTGCTCAGCGACTGGTCCCCATTCTTTGGAGACGGCTCCGCCAGCGGAGAATAAAGCGTAATCGGTATCAAGGAAGCAGCCCTTCTTAAGGACCTCAAGCGGATACTCTTGCCCTTTGAAGGTCATAGTCTTGCCTTCACTCTTTTCAGAAGCGAAAAGCCTAAGCTTTCCAACTGGAAGATCATATTCTTCCATGACTTTGAGGAAGGTTCTTCCCACTAAGCCAGATGCGCCGACAACGGCGAAATTGTATTTCTGCATATCACTTGACCTCCTTAATGACTGCTGAGAAACGTTTTAATTCTTCGGCGTTAGGATTGCTCATAACGACCTTGGTCTCACTATTCTTTTCGTAGCATACGAAAGTGCCTTCAAGGTTAGAGAGGATATTGGCTTTCTTCTCTAGGCCTTCTAATTGCATCTTGTATCCATGGGCGATTCTTTCGATATCCTGAAGGATAGCGGCGGCGGTAGGATATCTTCCTGCGCCTGGGCCTTTGAAGGAAAGGACGCCGTTATTCTTGAAGGATGCGGTTGCACCGTTAAGCTCCATGACAGTTCCTCCTAAGAAGGAATCTTTGCCCACGAGGGCAGGGCTGACATAGAGGGAATATCCATCTTTCTCTTTGGAGATATGGCCCAAGAGTCTGATGGTCTTATTTTCTTTTTTAGCGTCGTCAATCATCTTTTTGGTGATTCCGTCGATTCCATAGCAAGGAATCTCTTCTGGGTCAAAGGCTTCTTTGAAGCAGGTTGAGGCAATGATCGCGATTTTTCTCTTTGTGTCGATGCCAAGGACATCGGCAGAAGGATCTCTTTCGGCGAATCCTTTGTCCTGGGCTTCCTTAAGGATCTTCGCGTAATCCTCACCAAGCATATCCATGTTCGAGAGGATGAAGTTGCAGGTGCCGTTAAGAATTCCGTCAAAGGAAAAAAGCTCATCAAAGGATGATGTGGTGGTGAGAGGAGCGATTAAAGGAACGCCTCCCATGACACTGGCTTCATATTGGAAGGTGACTTTGTTCTTTTTTGCGGCTTCAAGATATTCTTCTAGATGCTTGGAGACGGTCTCCTTGTTGCTTGTGACAACATGCTTTCCGTTTTGGAGAGCAGAGACGATAGCAAGATGAGGGATGAGGTCACCGCCCATGCATTCGACGACGATGTCGATGTCTTTGTCGGCGACGATTTCCTCAACGCTAGAGAATCTCTCTTTGAGGATGTCTTTCTTGGTTGGGAGGTCAAAAACACGTGTTACTTTCAAATCGGAGCGGGATTTGCTGATGATTTCGTCCACGCCCTGTCCGACTGTGCCATATCCTAAAATCGCAATATTCATTGTCATTCGCCTTTCTTTTTGTAGAGAGCCAAACACTTGTTGAAAGAGGCTTCAACGAATCGATATGGGTGCTTGGTTTTCTTTAACTGAACACTGGTGATGAGAGAATCGGCCTGCTCGTTATCTTTGTAGAAGATGATGAGGGTCGATCCACTTCCGGAGATGGTCATTGGAAGGCCTAATTTGCCACATGCTTTTTCGACTAACCAATAATCATCGATGAGCCTGGCTCTATATGGGACATGGATATAATCTTCCAAAGCTTCGTTAATCTTCTTAAGGTCTCCTTCTTTGAAAGCGTTCATCAAAAGAGGAATCCTCTCTTTCTGGAACTTCTTGATATCGACCTCATAGTCTTTAGGGAGGATGGCGCGGGCCTCTTCGGTGCTCACTCTTTGCTCTGGGATAAAGAGGAGGGCTTTGAGAGATGGATGAATATCATGTTTCGTGACAGTTACTTTTCCATCTATGACATGCGATTCGCATAAGCCACCAAGAAGACATGGGGCAACGTTATCAGGATGCCCTTCCATCTTGGAAGCGATATCGAGGAGCTCTTCTTTGGTGTGAAGGTTGTTACAGATTGCATTCGCGCCTAATAAGCCAGCGACGATAGCGGAAGCGCTGCTACCAAGTCCTCTAGAAAGAGGGATGGCTTGCTTAACGAGAGTGATATCCGCTGGAACATAAGGGATATCGAAATATTTGAAATACTCTTTGTAGGCTTTGAGAGCGAGGTTCTCACCTTTGAAGGTGAAGCCTCTAAGAATGTCTTTGTCGCTCTTCTTGAAGATGAATTCGTTATTGATTGATAAAGCGACGCCAAGGACATCGAATCCTGGACCGAGATTCGCGCTCGTGGCAGGAGCCTTGATTCTGTAAGCAGGTTCCTTAAGCATCCTCTTATGGAATCTTTCGCTGCTAATCAAGAAGCGAGGGGTCTTGTTTTCGAGAACGCTTCTAAGCTGAGGTGGAAGAGGAACGTTATATTCATTCTCAAGAATGGATAATGCGTCTCTTTGATCTTTGAAATCCTTCTCAAAGCATTTGCAGATCGTATCAGGGAACTTAAGAGGTGAGGCAGTGGAAACAATGAGAGTGAGGTTCTTGGTCTCTCTCTTATTAGAAACCTCATAAGCGACAGAGGTATGTGGGTCAATCAAATACTTCTCTTTGTCATAAAGGGAGACGATTGAGCCAAGGCTTTCCTTCTCTTCAGCGCAATAGGCTTCAAAGTTCTCTCTGATAGCCGCCATCGTCTTCTTATCGGCTTCGAAGATCTTGTTCTTCTTTAGCTCTTCCATCCATTTCTTAACGGTGGAACTAGACTTGCAAGAAAGATAAAGAAGCCTTTCGAGGTTGCTTGAGATAAGGATGTCCATCGATGGGGAAGAGGTCTTGAGGAGCTCTCTATTACGAAGGTCATATTTACCTGTTTCAAGGAAATCAGGAAGGATTCTATTTGGGTTTGAAGCGATAACTAATTTATCGATTGGGCAACCCATCAATTTTGCTAAATACCCAGCAAAAACGTCACCAAAGTTGCCTGTTGGGACAATCGCATCGATCTTTTCGCCTAGCTTGATCTTCTCTTCTTTGACAAGTCCGATATAGGCAGCGAAGTAATAAACGATCTGTGGAAGGAGACGGAATGGGTTGATGGAATTGGCGCTCGAGAAAGCGTCTTCCTTCGTTCCTTCAAGCATCGTCTTCTTGACTAAGGTTTGGCAATCATCGAAGTTGCCATCTGCTAGAGCAAAAGCTCTTGCAGTCGAAGAAGAGAAAGAAAGCATTTGTCTCTCTTGGACGTAAGAGATTCCTCCATTAGGGTAGAGGACGCTTACTTCAACGGAAGGGAGGGCTCTGAAAGCACTGAGAACAGCGCTTCCCGTATCTCCGCTTGTAGCGGTTAAGATATGAAGCTTCTTTTGGCCATGTTTCTTTAATGCGACTTCCATAAGATGTGGAAGAAGGGAAAGGGCCATGTCTTTGAAGGTAAGGGTCGGTCCATGGAAAAGCTCTAAGAAGGATTTTCCTTCGATATGCTTTAGACCGATGGTCATCTCAGGGAAGTTCTTCTTTCCATAGGCTTTCTCGATCGCATTCTTCACTTCTTCATCGGTGAAGTCATCGAGATATGGCCTAAGAATCTTATAGGCTAATTCGGTATAGGAAAGATCAAGACATTCATTGATGTCGAGGGAATGGAACTCCTTTGGAAGATAGAGTCCGCCATCGCTGGCAATGCCTAACAACATTGCCTTTGAAGCACTGATGAAATCCTTGTCGTTGCGTGTTGAGTAAAACATGATAAGTAATTATGTAGTCATTGAGAAATATTCTCAATAATTGAACTAAGGAAAGCGCTTTTATGAAAAATGCAAAGAAAAAGAG